>JANMQE010000088.1:0-4074 GCA_031370195.1 Phyllobacteriaceae bacterium | reverse complement strand
CTTCGCGATACTCAACGGCCTGTATTTCGGCGGCATCATGTCAGTGCTGGCCATGGCGCTTGGCACGGCCATCACAGTGTCGATACTGGCAACGCTCGCTGTAACCGCCAAAAATCTGGCCCTGCGCCTGTCGAAACCATCATCAACAGATCGCATTCACCGCATCATCGAGATCGGCGGCGCGGCGATGGTGCTTCTGCTCGGCCTCACACTCTTGAGCGCGTCACTTGCGGCGTAGATATTTCCCGCGCAGCCAGAACACGATGTAAAACGACAGCATGAACAAAAGCGCGGCCAGCCCGCCAAGCCAAGGCGATATGTCGCCAAGCGCCAACACAATCTTCGGCATCACCAAAAACAACGCGCCAAACAGCAGCAAAAATATCGCCGCCGCGAGTGCATTGCGCTTGTCTTCCGGGGTCATGCCCTGAGCTCCATCAGCGTCTTGATCTGCTTGCCAGCTGCATCGAAATTGGATGGCGCGAGCCATGCCTCGAACGCAGGCTTGGCCACCGCCCAGTCATCGTCCGTCATGGCATACCATGCTGTATCACGGCTCTCGCCTTTGACAATCATGTGCTTGCGGAACAGGCCTTCATGATGGAAGCCAAAGCGCAGCGCCGCCCGCTTGGACGGCTCATTGTTGTTGTTGCACTTCCATTCAAAACGCCGATAGCCAAGATCGTCAAACAGATAGCGGGCGAACAGATACAGCGCCTCGGTCGTCGCGGGAGTCTGCTGGATGAGCGGTCCCCAGTGAATGTTGCCGATTTCGGCCACGCCATAAGTTGGATCAATCCGCATGAACGTCTGCCGCCCGGCAACCTTTCCGGATGCCTTTTCGATGACGGCAAAATACATCGGGTCAGAACTTTGCTCGACTTTTTTCAGCCAGACCTGAAAGTCGGCGCGGCTGGAAGGCGTGTTCTCAAACAGCCAGCGAAACCGCGCATCCGCATCTCCCGCCGTCGCCGCAGCATACATCTCATCGCCATGCGCCGAGGCGCTCAAAGGCTCCAGCCGCACAAAGCGCCCCTCAAGCGTCACCCGTTGCGGTGTCGGACGCGCGGTCCAGTTGCCCAAATCTTCCAATTGAATTGCTCCAGATACCTTGCGGAACATAGGGCTTTGGGTAACCAAACGATATCCGGTTTCCGTCACACGCCCAGAAAAAAAGGCGGCCCTTGCGAACCGCCTTTCGGGAGTTGCCCGGCATGGGAGGAGCACCGGGGTATGGTTAAAGACTGCGCCTGATTGGTTAACAATCGTTTAACGCCAAATTGCCCCCAAGTCCCAGCTCAGTAGAGGCCGAACAATTTGGCCGAGGCGACAAGCAAAACCAGCGCGAGCGCTTTCATGATCCCCTCTTTTGCCAAGGCGCTTATGCCCAGATAAGTCCCCGCAATCGCGCCAATGATCACGGCAACAACAAACAGCCCCGTCTGCTGCGGCAAGACTGCAAAATTGGTCTGCGCACCGGCAAGCCCGGCAATGGAATTGCACAGGATGAACACGGATGTGATGCCGGATGCTGTGCGCACATCGGACCATCCGGCAAACACCAGCAGCGGCGACAGGAAAATGCCGCCGCCTGTCCCGGTCAATCCGGCAAGAAAACCAATGCCCGCGCCGGAAAATATCCCCGGCACCACCGGCATCCGGTGCAGCACCGGCAACCGCTTCTGCATGCCGGGCCAAAGCAGCCTCAACGCTGAGGCCACCAGAACAAGCGCCACAAGCGGCTTGTAAAAATGCCCGGGCAAAGTGATGGCTCCGCCAAGAAAAGCCAGCGGCACGGCACCAACGATGACAGGCCAAGCGGTACGCCAATCAAACAACCCAGCCCGTATGTAGCGGACCGAAGAAAAGCTGGTCACCAGCACATTCAAGACCAAAGCCGTCGGGCGGATGACCCCTGCCTCCAATCCAAACAGCGCCATCAAGGCGATATAGGCGGAAGCCCCGCCATGCCCGACGGACGTGAACAAAACCGCGCCCAGCATCATGCAGAGCGCCAGTATCAAATCCAGGGTTTCAAACGGCATGCTTCCCCCATCGCTGCAAAAGCAGTCTGTTTCAGATCTGAACAGAAGACGGGAGTTCGCGGCTCACCATGGCAACCCGCCGGACGCACAGTCCGGCGCGGTTTCTGATGGGCTAAGTCTTATGCGAGAGGCGGGCGTTTGAAAAGTCCCGCCAACCCACGATCAGACGGTGACTTTTGCCTGCGACACCGTCGCCTCGATATGGTCAATCAAGGCATCCGGCAATTGCAGACGACCGGCCAGAAGATCAAGATAGCCACGCTCTGCACGGGTCTCCGGCTCAATCGCCAGCCGCGACGCGGTATACAGCTCAACCTTCTGCGCTTCAGTCTTGGCAGCGTTGATCATCGCGTCAAGGTCAATCGGCGCGTCAAGTTCAGCGGTCAGAAAATCCTGCGCTTCCTTGTCGAGGCCGGACAGCGCCAGCTTGTTTCCAATGCGTTCGCGCTCTTCTTCGTCGATATGGCCATCCGCACGCGCGGCCGCGATCATCGCGCGAACCAGAACAAGCGCAAACTCCTTGCCGTCTTGTGAAGCCGCGGTGGCATCGAACGGCGAATCCTTCGGCGCTTCAAGCAGCACCGGTTCGGAAGGCTGCGCGGCGTCCACTGATGCACCCGCCTTGTAGTTTTGCCACGCCTTGTAGCCAAGCCCGGCAATCGCCGCCAGACCGCCAAGTTTCACAGCCGACCCGGTCAGGCTGCGGCCAGCCCCTGTGCCGAGCAAAACAGCAACAATCGCGCCGGTGGCCAGCGGGTTTTGCTTTGCAAGGTCAACAGCTTGACCTGCCTTGTCGCGGACAGTTCCTGTTGTGCCGGGCACGTTGGAGCCCAGCAATTCATCAAGCAGCTTCTTGGGGTCAAGCATCATCATCTCCGGTTAAATGCCAACGGTCGCAACGATCACTCAAGTATGTGCCTGATTGCGGCAATACAATATGACAAAGCCAATCAAATCGCGTCGCTGCCCCTCTACATGCCTGCGTGCTCACGAGCCGATATGCCGGTTGCCCCGCTTCTTGGCCAATTCCATCTGTTTCTTCCGCTCGGCATAACGCGCCCGTTCCTTGTCATTGCGCACGCCGTGGCAATACGGGCAGGAGAGCCCTTCAACATAAAGTGCACTCGAACAATCGTCCGACGTCAGCGGCATCCGGCAAGCCCGGCACAAAACAGCATCGCCAAGCGCCAACCCGTGCCCGACTGACACGCGCTCGTCAAAGACGAAGCACTCACCCTGCCAAAGGCTGTCTTGCGCAGGAACCTGCTCAAGATAGGCCAGTATGCCGCCCTTCAAATGATAAACCTCTTCAATGCCGATCTGTTTGGCAAACGCCGTCGCCTTCTCGCAGCGGATGCCGCCCGTGCAGAACATCGCAACCTTCTTGCCCGCAAGATCAGCTTTGTGCTCACGGAGCCAATGAGGAAATTCGGTGAAAGCCTCAGTGTCGGGATCAACCGAGTTGGCAAAACTGCCGACCTTGGTTTCGTAAGTGTTGCGCGTGTCGATAACAATCGTGTCGGGATCTGCAATGAGCGCGTTCCAGTCACGTGGCGCAACATACGTGCCGGCGCTCAGCAACGGATCAATGGTCGGCACACCCATGGTGACAATCTCTTTCTTCAGCCGCACCTTCATCCGCAGAAACGGCATGATCGCCGCATGGCTGTATTTGATCTCCATCCCGGCGATGTCTGGAATGGCTTCCAGATGCGCGATCAAAGCGGCAATCGCCGCAGGCGTTCCCGCAACCGTCCCGTTTATGCCTTCAGACGCCAGCAGCAGTGTCCCCTTGATGCCAAGGCTCCCTGTCAAGTCCAACAACGGCTGCCGATGGTCGGCATGGCGCGCAAACCGGGCAAATCGATAGATCGCGGCGACCGAAACGGGCGAGTTTGTCGAAGGCTTGTCCATGGCCGACCGTTTAGCCTATCACAGCGCTTTTTGGCAAACAAAATGCGCCGGAATACTCCACCTGCTTCGATGGAAGCTTGTCACTCCAAGCTGACCAACCGGTAAATGGGGCCTA
>JANMQE010000061.1:0-5569 GCA_031370195.1 Phyllobacteriaceae bacterium | reverse complement strand
GTCATCGGCCATCAAGCTTGCCCGCGCGGGCTTGCGTGAACCGGAAAAGCCGATTGGCTCGTATCTGTTCTCGGGCCCGACCGGTGTTGGCAAGACCGAAGTCGCCAAGCAACTGGCGGCCTCGCTTGGCGTTGAGCTGCTTCGTTTTGACATGTCCGAATATATGGAGCGGCACACGGTGTCGCGCCTGATCGGCGCGCCTCCGGGCTATGTCGGCTTTGACCAAGGCGGTGTGTTGACCGATGGCGTTGACCAGCATCCGCATTGCGTGTTGCTGCTCGACGAAATCGAAAAGGCGCATCCCGACCTCTTCAACATCCTGTTGCAGGTGATGGACCATGGCAAGCTGACCGATCACACCGGCAAGGCGATTGATTTCCGCAATGTCATCCTGATCATGACCACCAACGCAGGCGCATCGGAAGCCGCGCGGGCGGCCATCGGTTTCGGCTCAACCAAGCGCGAAGGCGACGATGCCGAGGCGATCAACCGGCTGTTCACGCCGGAATTCCGCAACCGTCTGGATGCCGTCATTCCGTTCGGCGCGCTGCCGGTTCCGGTTATCCATCAGGTCGTGCAGAAGTTTGTGATGCAGCTTGAAGCGCAGCTTTCGGAGCGCGGCGTGACATTTGCACTCTCGCAGGAGGCCATCGAATGGCTGTCTGACAAAGGCTATGACGAGCGCATGGGCGCGCGGCCGCTGAGCCGGGTCATCCAGGAGCACATCAAGAAGCCGTTGGCCGACGAGTTGCTGTTTGGCAAGCTGAAACACGGTGGCACAGTGCATGTGAGCGTGGAGAAGGATGCGGCGGGCGCAACCAAGCTCAAGCTGGTGACGGTCGCTGACGAGGTCAAAGTCAAGCCGAAAGACGAGCCGGAAGCGGAGGAAAAGCCGCGAAAACTTAAGACAGCTTTGAAGAAGCCGGCAGCCAAGAAGGCCCCGCCGCAAGAGCCGGAACCGGTCGAGCCTGTCGGGCGCAAGCCAAGGGCGTCTGTGCCGGTTCTGCCCAAGCGCAAGTGACGGGTAGCGGGGGATAGTCCGGCTTCTGGAGATTGTTTGGGAACTGCTATGAAATGACGCAGCGGGAGAGCTTATTCTCGCAAATCCTTAGCTGCATCGACACAAGCGCCCCTCATCTGCTTGTCAGCATCTTCTCCCCGCTGGCGAAGCGGAGCGAAGACGGCTTACTGGAAAAGTTTGTGATTGGCCGTGTTCCCGCCATTTGGCAGCTGCGGTAAAAAACGACTCGCTGCTGTCGCTTGCATGGCTAGCCGACCACGTGGCTTGTGCCACTCTCACCTGTCAGAATCGGGCGGAGAGAATTCAGTGCGCGCAGGCGGGACGGTTGCTTCCAATGTCGCGGCAAAGCGTCGGGCGCTGGTTTTTGCCTCACTCTATACGCTTGAGTCAACGATTCGCGCGCTGGTCGCCAGCGTTATCCCGATCACGGCATACGAACTCCTTCAAAGTGAGCAGCGCGTTTCGGTGCTGTACACGCTGGTCTCGATCGTCAGCCTGTGCGGCACGCTGATGGTGCCGATGCTGATCGGGTGGATAGCACGGCGGCGGGTCTATTCGCTGGGGGTGATCGGCTTTGCGCTCGGCTCGATGCTGATGGCCGCCTACACGATTGAAGGCCTTGGCATCGGGATGGCGATGCGCGTGGTGGCGAATTCGTGCGTGTCCGTGGTGCTGTCGCTTTACATCATGGACACAATTCCGAAGACAGAACTGGTGGGTGCGGAGTCCGTGCGGCTGACCATGTCGACATTTGCGTGGGTCATCGGACCAACGGCGGGCAGCTGGATTTATGCAAGCTACGGGCTTGTGGCGGTACACGGCGCGGCCGTTGTCGTGGCGGTGCTATTGCTCGCACTGTTTTGGTATTTCAGGCTGGGCGATGGCGCAGTGATCCAAGCGGCCAAGCAGCCACCGGCCAATCCCTTGAAGAATTTGCACCGGTTTTTCTTACAGCCACGGCTGAGGCTTGCGTGGCTGATTGCGTTTGCACGCTCATCCTTCTGGACAACCTATTTCGTCTACGGGCCGATTTTGCTGGTGGCGTCGGGGCAGGGCAAAATGGCGGGCGGGCTGTTCTTGTCGGCGGGAAATGTCATGCTGTTGACAACGATGTTCTGGGCGCGGGCGTCAAGGAAGGCGGGCTTGCGACGGCTGATTTCGTATTGTTTTGTGGCCCTGACACTGTGTCTGTTGGCGGCGGGCTATAGCGGCAGCGACTATCCGCTGGTGACCATTGCCATTCTGCTGGCCGCGACCGTGTTTGGCTCGGCACTGGACGGCATGGGCTCGACACCATTTCTGCGCGCCGTCAAGACACGGGAACGGCCGGCGATGACGTCAGTCTACCGCACGTTCCTCGATTTTTCCGATCTTGTGCCACAGCTGATTTTTTCTGTGGTGCTGCTTTATTTCGGTTTGGGCAGCATCTTTGTGGTGCTGGCTTGCTTGACAAGTGTGGCGGCGTTCTTGACTTGGCGGCATTTGCCCAAGGCGATGTGAGCGGGGCGAACGGAAAAGTCACCCGCCGATTTTTGCCCGCACCAGCATCGCCATCCGCGCATCGCGGACCTTGGCGGAATCCTCACCCATGATGACCGCGACGATCAGGCCGCCATTGCGCTCGACAGAGGTGACGAGGTTGAAGCCGGAGGCTTTGGTGTAGCCGGTCTTGATGCCGTTGGCACCGGAGATCATGTCGAGCGCCTTGTTGTGACCGCTGACAGTGCGACCAGCGACGGTGAATTGGCGCAGCGAGAAGTAGGAGTAGTACTCCGGAAACGTCCGGCGTAGCGACAGGCCGAGCCGCGCCATGTCCATGGCGGTGGTGACTTGCGCCGGATCATGCAGGCCCGACGCATTGCGGAAGGTGGTGGAGCTCATGCCGAGCGCACGGGCTTTGTTGGTCATGCGCACGGCAAACTGCTCCTCGCTGCCAGCGATGAATTCGGCAACGGCAACAGAGATATCGTTGGCCGACTTGACGGTGAGCGCGCGGATGGCTGTGTCGACATCGATGGTTGATCCCGCCTTCAGACCGATCTTCGATGGTGGCTGTCTTGCGGCGTTGGCGGAAATTGGAATGAGCGAGGCCTTGGTGGCCTGACCTGATTGAAGCTGCTCAAACAGCAGATACAGCGTCATCATCTTGGTGAGAGACGCCGGATAACGGATGGCAGTTTCGTTGGACTGGTAGAGAATTTTGCCCGATCGCCCGTCTATGATCACAGAAGCAAACCGCTCCGGCTGGGCATTGGCATAGGATGGCTTGATCTCAAGCGTGTCGGATGTCTGGCAGGCGCTGAGGAACGCCGCTGTCAGAACCAGAACCAGAAACTTTTGTAAAAACTGCAGACGCACCCGGAAGGATTCAGTCAATTGCCCATACCCTAGATCATGACCCGGACCGCGATAGCCTGACAATGATGGCATTCGCAAGGCTTTCATTGGAACAAGGTTGACGGATCAGGCATTTGTGACGGCCGTGTTGATTGGCCGGAGGGGCGGCAAGGGGAAATCTCTTGCCGATACCGGTGATTTCGGGCAAACCCGCGCCATGAAAACCGCGCCCCGCAAAGCCCGCCCGCTGGATCATCTTGTGCTGCCGAGTGCCTCTCTTGAGGCGGCACGCGCGCGGCTGGTGGCGCTTGGCTTTACGGTTGCACCGGACGGCACGCATCCTTTTGGCACCGAAAACGCCTGTGTCTATTTCGCCGATGGCACATTTCTCGAACCGCTCGCCATCGGCCAGCGTGAGACGGCGGAAGCGGCCTCCTTGAACGGCAATCAGTTTACCGCACGCGACGCGGCGTTCCGGTTCCGGCGCGGACTTGAGGGTCTGTCGGCCATTGTCATGGGGACTGACGACGCGATTGCCGACCACGAGCGATTCGTGAGGACTGGACTGTCCGGCGGCGCCGCTCTTGATTTCGGTCGTGAGTTTGTGACGTCAGACGGCGGCAAGGCACGGATGGATTTTCGGTTGGCTTTTGCCGCTGATTTGCGCAGCCCCGATTTCTTCGGTTTCACCTGCCAACGCATCAATGCGTCGAAAGTGGACCGGTCGAGGCTTGTGGAGCATGCGAATGGCGTGACGGCGATCCGCTCGGTCGTGCTTACCGAACCGAACCCGACGGATTTCCAGTATCTGTTTCAGGAGCTGGTCAACGAACGCGAGGTCGAGGCACATTCGTTCGGGATGGACATCAAGACGACAAACGCCACGATTTCCGTGCTGACACATGACGGTTTTGCGATGAAGTTTTGTGAGAAACTGCATGGCAAAGAGCGCGGCTTGCGTGCACGCGCCATAGTGTTTGCCGTGCGCAATCTTGCCACGCTTAACAGCGCTTTGGAAGAGGCGGGCATCGCGTACCGCTTGGCACTTGGACGCACGCTTGTTGATCAGGCACCGGGGCAGGGCGTGATTTTTGCATTTGAGGCTGAATAGATGGCTGCATCTCCGGACCGTTCAATCACTGTCGGCAACGTCACATTCGCCAATGACAAGCCATTGGCGCTGATCGCGGGTCCGTGTCAGCTTGAAAGCCGTGACCATGCTTTCATGATGGCCGGTGCGCTGAAGGAAATGAGCGAAAAGCTTGGTATCGGCCTCGTCTACAAGACCAGCTATGACAAGGCCAACCGCACCTCGATCAGCGGCCAGCGTGGATTGGGCCTCGAAAAGTCGCTGGAGATTTTTGCTGACATCAAGGCGACATTCGGCCTGCCGGTGCTGACGGATGTGCATACCGAGGAACAATGCCGGATCGTTGGCGAAATTGTTGATATCCTGCAGATTCCGGCGTTCCTTTCGCGGCAAACTGATCTGCTGATTGCTGCCGCCAAGACCGGCAAAGTGGTCAACATCAAGAAGGGCCAGTTTCTCGCGCCATGGGACATGAAGAATGTCGCGGCGAAGGTGACCGGGTCCGGCAACACACGCGTGATGCTGACAGAGCGCGGCGCGTCGTTTGGCTACAACACGCTGGTCTCCGACATGCGCTCGCTGCCGATCATGGCGGAAACCGGCGCGCCGGTGATTTTTGACGCGACCACTCGGTGCAGCAGCCCGGCGGGCAGGGAACGTCCTCAGGCGGTGACCGGCGGTTTGTCGAAACGCTGGCGCGGGCGGCCGTGGCAGTGGGCGTGGCGGGTGTGTTCATCGAAACGCATGAAGACCCCGACAATGCGCCCTCTGACGGGCCGAACATGATCGCGCTGAAGGATTTGCCAGCGCTGATCTCGCGGCTGATGGCGTTTGACAAAGTGGCCAAGGCGAACTGACGTGGGCACGGGGCGGCGTCTTGTCGAAGCTGACTGGACGCTCCTCCACACGTGCAACTTCCGCTGCGATTATTGTTTCGTGCCGGTGCCACTCCTGTCCGAGAAAATCCGGGTCCGCGCAAGCAACGAACAATGGGAAGCCGCTTTCGACAGCCACGATGTGACCTGGCAAATCCACATGACTGGCGGCGAGCCGTCCGCCTATCCCGGCTTCGTCGATCTGTGCGCGCGGCTCACGAAGAACAATTTCATTTCGCTCAACAG
>JANMQE010000809.1:0-2481 GCA_031370195.1 Phyllobacteriaceae bacterium | reverse complement strand
CTTTATCTTGAAACCATCGAAAAAGTGTTCAGCACGTCACGCAAGATCGTGATGGAGCCGGGTGGATCGGGCGTGGTGCCCTATTTGCCGCTGAATGATCTGGCGTCTCCGGCAAAGCCGCAGACCGTGCCGGCCAAGTGAGGATATTGAAATGAACAAGCTTCCTTACATTGGTCTTGGCATTCTGGTGCTGGTTGGCCTTCTCTACTCGTCGCTGTTCGTTGTCTCGCCGAAAGAGCAGGCAATCGTTCTGCGTTTTGGTGAAATCACTCGAACGATCTCCGAGCCAGGGCTTTACTTCAAGGTCCCGACTGCGGTCGTTGACACGGTGCAGTTCGTTGAAAAGCGTGTGCAGCGGATGGAACTGGACGACATCCGTGTTCAGGTGCGTGACGGTCGGCGTTATATCGTTGACGCGTTTGTAGCTTACCAGATTTCCGATCCGCAAAAGTTCCGTGAGACGGTTTCCGGCAGCACCGAGCTGTTGAACGACAATCTGCGCACGCGTCTCGATGCGTCTCTGCGCAGTGTCTACGGCCAGCGCTCGTTTGAGGACGCGCTGTCTGATCAACGCCTGCAGATGATGCAGGAGGTCAAGCGGCAGTTGACGCCTCAGGCGGTGCAGCTTGGCGTGACGATCTCCGATGTGCGTATCCTGCGGACGGATTTGTTGGACGAAGTGTCCGAGCAGACTTTCGAGCGCATGAAGGCCGAACGTCTGGCGGAGGCGGCGCAGCTTCGCGCATTGGGCAACCAACAGGCGACGCGCATTCGCGCCGAGGCTGACCGTGAGGCGGTTGTCATTGTCGCCGAGGCGCAGCGCGATGCTGATGTGCTCCGCGGGCAGGGCGACGCTGAACGGAACAACGTCTTTGCGCAGGCCTACTCGCGCGATCCGGAGTTTTTCAAATTCTACCGCTCGCTGCAGGCCTACCAGACCGGCATTGCCGGCGATGGGACCACGCTTGTGCTGTCTCCCGACTCGGATTTTTTCCGCTACATGCAGAGTCCGGGTGGCAACAAGAATGCTGACGGAACTGCATCGGCACCATGAGTGACTTTCTGACGGCAGTCGGCCTGCTCTTCGTGTTTGAGGGGCTGATTTATGGCGGAGCGCCGCAGTCGGCAAAGCGAATGGCCGTCGAGGTGCTCCGGCTGCCAGAAAATGTACTGCGTGCGGTTGGTTTTGGCTCGATCATTCTGGGTCTTGCCATCGTTTGGCTGGTTCGTGGGTGAAACAACAAAGTCGTGATTGGGCATTACTCCAATTCATGGCCCCAATCGGGCCTTAATTGTGCATGAAACAACTCGGTGATTGGCAGGCGGGAGAAGAGACGATGGGACTGGATTTGGTGAAAACCGGCGCGAAGAAGGCATTGATGGCTGCGGCAGTGGCCGCGCTGCTGGTGGGCGCGAGTGCGCCGATGGCAACTCCGGCCTTTGCAATCGGACCGGAATCCGTCGCTGATCTGGCTGAGAAGCTGTTGCCGGCGGTCGTCAATATTTCAACATCACAGAATGTCAAAGGCTTGGGCGATGGCGGCGGCGGTGTTGTGCCGATGCCGAAATTGCCGGAAGGTTCGCCGTTCCAGGATTTCTTTGACCAGTTTTTTGACGAGCAGCACAAGGGCGAGGGCGGTGACGGCGGCGAAGATGGCGGCAGCCAGAATTCGCGCAAAGTACAGTCGCTAGGCTCGGGCTTTGTCATCGATGCTGTTGAAGGAATCATCGTCACCAACAATCATGTGATCGCTGATGCGGACGACATCGAGGTCAACTTCAGCGACGGCAAGAAGCTTAAAGCGACGCTCGTTGGCAAGGATGCCAAGACTGATCTGGCGGTGCTGAAAGTTGATCCGACAAAATATGCACTCACTGCCGTTAAGTTCGGAGATTCTGACAAGGCACGCATCGGCGATTGGGTAATGGCCATAGGCAACCCGTTCGGCCTTGGCGGCACTGTAACCGTCGGCATCATTTCAGCACGTAATCGCGATATCCAGTCCGGTCCGTATGACCGGTTCATCCAGACGGATGCTGCCATCAACCGCGGCAATTCGGGTGGTCCGCTGTTTGACTTGAACGGTGATGTCATCGGCATCAATTCGGCGATCATTTCTCCGTCGGGCGGATCAATCGGCCTCGGCTTTTCAATCCCGTCCGAGCTTGCTGTCGGCGTTGTTGACCAGCTGCGCAAATTTGGTGAGACGCGGCGCGGATGGCTTGGCGTGCGCATTCAGCCGGTGACGGACGACATTGCCGAAAGCCTTGGCATGGGCAACTCCGAGGGTGCCCTGATTGCCGGCATCATCAAGGGCAGCCCTGTTGACGACGGCACAATTCAAGCTGGCGACGTGGTCAAGAAGTTTGACGGGCGAGACATCAAGGAAGTGCGCGATCTGTCCCGGATGGTGGCTGAGAGCACGGTTGGCAAAGTGGTTGACGTCGTTCTGATCCGCAAGGGCAAGGAAATGACGGTCA
>JANMQE010000767.1:0-1908 GCA_031370195.1 Phyllobacteriaceae bacterium | reverse complement strand
TGACGAAAATGCTGGAGCCATTTATTTACGCGGAGCTGTTGGTCTACATACAGAACGGTTAGATTCGGAGCGAGGAATTTCAGACCTTGTGAAAAAAACTTTGGTGACCGGGCAACCGGAGCTATGTTCTGCTCCTTTATTTAACCAGTGCGGAGAGCCAATCTTCAGTGTCATTGCTATTTATCCACTTTCCAGAGCGGGTAAAAATATCGGTGCTTTTGCTTTATGCACGAAAAGCGAAGAAGGCTTCAGTGCCGATCATCTGCGGATTGCGTCGCTGGTGGCTCCTCTGGCGGGGGACGCGCTCTTCAATTCCATGTCATATCGTGACACGGAAGCCCGAGCCTTGACGGATGCTTTGACGCAGTTGCCGAATTCGCGTTTCCTGGTCAAAGCTTTCGAACAAGAAGCTACACGTGCTGAACGCTACGGGAATACTCTAGCGATGTTGATGTTTGATTTGGATGGTTTTAAGCAAATCAATGATACCTACGGACATGCTATCGGTGACGAAGTTTTACGGGAAGTGGCGAAATGTTTGAAACAGGAATTGCGAGCTGGTGATCCGCTGGTTCGATATGGTGGTGACGAATTTGTCGCGCTTCTGCCTTGTGGAAGATCGTTCAATTGGCGACCTGATTCATCGTATCCAAACATATCTGGAGAGATACCAATTCAAGATTAACGGGTTGGATCTACACGTCGGCGCAAGCATTGGCTATGCGGTATTTGGTAAAGACGGAAGGACGTTGGAAGATTTGATGAAGGTAGCGGATTTAGCCATGTATCGAAATAAAGCCAGCCGCAGCCGGGTTGTGAAACCCAGATTCAAGAGTAAGCAAGCCCCTCAGAAAATTGAAGAAATTGGGCTGCCATTTGCTGAGGCGGTTGCTTCCTAAACACGGAGGAGAGTCTATTGAGTCTACAGGCTCAATAGACTCTCTTTTACTATCTTTCTTCCCGACCATTTGTCCGAATCATCATCTCAGTTCCAACCTCAAGAATCATGTCTTTTCCGCTTTGTGCATAAACAGAGCCTGCACCCGCCGCGCCACCAATGACAGCACCAATGGCAGCGCCTTTGCCGCCTCCGGCAATCGCTCCGATAACTGCGCCAATGGCAGCTCCTCCAGCTCCTCGCGTAGCCGTATCGCGCGTACGGGTTCCCGATTGAACATTACCTTCTTCATCTACCGTTTTGACGGAAGCACTGTCATAGACTTTTTCAACCATCGCTTCAAGTGGCGCAGTTCGTCCATCAGGCATCGTGATTTCGTCGAAGGCTAATTGCATTTCGGTTTTCCCCGTAGCTTTGCCCGAATGTGAAATTCTTGTGACATGCCCAACGATTGTCGCATTGACGTAAGCCGAAGGGCTGACGACGCGAGCCGTAAATTGATCGCCTTCACGATTTGTTTTTGAATTGAGCGGAGACGTTAAGCGGATTCGCAATTGATCGCCGGAAGGAATCGAAAAATCAGCTTCACGATCATTGGTGCGATTATTGGTTTGTGGTATTCGCTGTCCGTTGCCCGCGCTTTCGTTGCGTTCAGCTCCGCGTGGATAATTTTGACGATCATCACGCGGGTCAATATTTTCCTGCCGATTTCGTTGGTTTGATGCCACGGTTCCCGCGCCGACCACTATCGTCGTCAAATTTTTCGGCATTGAAACTGAAAACGGACGCCCAAAATATCCATCGTTGTAGCCCAGCTCAAAGCCTGCGCGGTAGCCGTCCTGATATTCTTCAAGGCGTCCCATTCGTTGATCGTAGTTATTGTCAGCGCGTTGATAATCATTGCTGGCGGTGAAATCACGCGGTTGATCGCGGTTGAAATCGTCTTTGCCGTGCTCGAATCCGTCTTCGTATCCGGTGCGATAGCCACGTTCATGCGGACGTAAATCCTG
>JANMQE010000717.1:0-1778 GCA_031370195.1 Phyllobacteriaceae bacterium | reverse complement strand
GGCTGATGCGGCCGGGAGAAAGCACCACCGGCGTAAATTCCAGCCCGATACCGTATTCAACTTTTTGGACTTCGAAACTTCTGTCGTAAGAGTTTGTTGCCTCGTTGAAAGTACGGTCTGCCTTGACAATAAGGTTGAACTCGCCGCCAACCTTGAAGGTGGCTTTTTCGCCTGAAACAGCGGTCAGAGTTGGCTCGGCAAGCGTCTTCATGACGCCAGATTGCTCCATGGCATTCAAGTAGGATGCGAGCGTGAAGGAGCCAATTTTTCCAGAAATCGCGCCGAGTCCATCTGCCAGCTCTGCGCCCAGTCCCGGGAATGTGCCCACAGATCCGAATGAATTCGGACTTCCCACGCCGCCGGTGTAGGATATTCCGCTTCCAGTATTTGCGTTGGCAATCGTGTTTATATTCAACTGCTTCATCACGTTGCGGCTGATTTCAGCCACTGTCACCTTCAGCGTGACCTGATCATCGCCGAGGATTTTAAGAAGATTGACAATTTTCGACTTCTGCCGGTCTTCGCCGACGCCACCGATGACGATGGAGCCGTTGCCTGCGGAGGCAGCGCCGGAGGTGAAATTACCCGTTGTCGCTTCGCCGCCGGTGACGAATATTTCAGCCAGAGCGACCGCACGCGATGCGTCCTGCGGTGTCTGCACGGTGCCGGTGAGGACAACGTTGTCGTTGATGATCTCGGCCTTGATGTCCGAGTCCTCGATAAAGCGCGCCAGATAGGAATCGAGGCCAGCAACATCGCGTTCGATGGTCAGGTCAATGGATGCGATTTGCTCGCCGTTCGGGCCGAAGACAAAAATGTTGGTGTTGCCGACCTGTTTGCCGAATATGTAAATGCGGCGCGCTGTGCGGGAAACAGCATCGGCAACGCCTGGATTGGCGACGAGAATGTCATAGGCGTCCTTCGGCAAGTCGATCACGACGGATTTGTTGAGGCCAAGCTTGACGTCCTGCGCCTTCGAGCCAATCTGCTTGACGGCACCGGCGGCATTTGCCGGGCTGACTGATGTAAGAGCCGTTGAAGATGCCAAGGCGAGCGGCGTCAGAATTGACAGTGCGATCAGGCTTCCAAACCGAAAGCTGCCCGCGACAAAGCTGCCCGCGATCTGGCGAGACGATTTTCTGTGTGTCACGTTCATTTTGATGCTCCGGTATCAGATCCGATTACTGAGATTTCGCCCGACTTGATCATCTTGACCGTGCCGCTCTTGCCGCGGCCGTTGACCAGATATTCCGAACCCGGTGTTGCCTTTTCGCGGGCATCTGCTGTGGACCGGAGCGCAAGCGCCAGCCTGTCGGCCATCTGCTGCGCAACCGTGACTATTTCCGACTGGCTCGGTGTCAGTTCAAGCGTTGCCGTCTGGCCGACCTTGACCTTGCGGCCTTCCTCGTCCTCACGGATGGTTTGGTCGATTGCCAGAACGCGGATGTTGGACAGGATGGTCTCGGTGACAAAAGTTTCCGCACCCGAAACATTGGTTGCGCGGCGTGTCATGATGACGTCGACATAATCATTGGGAAGTATGAAGCCGCCTGCCGACGTGTCAGCAGTGATCTCGACCGCGATGGCGCGCATGCCCGATGGCAGGATAGAGGACATCAGGCTCTGATCTTTTCCGACCAGCTTCACGTCACGGATCGGCTCGCCCGGCAGAATGACGACACGGGCGACTGAACCTTTGAGGTCTTCCAGCGCTGTCGGCTTCTCCGAGATTTTGATGAAGCCTTCGGTGATTGCTTCCTTGGGCCAGTCCTGCCAGC
>JANMQE010000631.1:0-12694 GCA_031370195.1 Phyllobacteriaceae bacterium | reverse complement strand
GCGCACCAAGTCGATCCATGTCGGGACGGGGGATACATTGACCCCGCTGTAGCCGCAGACAACCAGCACATCTTCCGCCCGCGTCATGCCGACGTAGAGCAGACGCTTGTATTCCGAATGTTGCGCTTGAGACAACACCGCGCGTACCGGCTCAACGGCGGTATTGCGGAACTCTTTCTTTGGCACCCAGACAAAGCCGTCCATGCTGCGATTGCCTGCGACAAGCGGAAGGGCGAGCAACGGTGCTTCATGGTGGCCACCCAGCGGATTTGAGCCAGGATCCACCAGAAACACATACGGTGATTCCAGCCCCTTGGCACCGTGCACCGTCATGATGCGCACCTCGTCCCGCCCGGCACTCGCCTCGCGCTTGATCTCTGGTGCCGCGTCCGACAGTGTTTCGACGAACGTTTGCAGCCCGTGCAGTCCGCTCTTCTCGGACGTCAGGGCAAAGGACAAAAACTCGTCAATAATGTCCGCCGCCTCTTCGCCGAGGCGGCTGATCAGCTTCTTGCGCACACCATCGCGGCCGAGGACCGTTGCAAAAAACTCATACACCGGCACAAAGTCTGCTTCGCTGCGCCAACGCTCCAAGTCGGCCACGATCCTGGCAAGCCGGGAGCTGTCGCGCGCGCGATCCTGAAGACGTGCGTAGAGCGACACCCGACCTTTGCGCCCGGATGCAAGTTCGGTAAGGTCATCGTCACTGAGAGCAAACACCGGGCTGCGCAGCAGCGCGGCAAGCGACAGGTCGTCGTCCGGCTGCAGCGTGATCCTCGCAATCGCCATCAGGTCCAGGATGGCAATATGCGATGTCAGCACCAAGCGGTCAGCGCCCGCCACCGGCACTTTCCGGTCCTTGAGTTCCTTCGACAGCGCATGCATGAATTGGTCACGCTTTCGCACCAGAACGAGAATGTCACCGGCACGGACAATTTTGCCTGTAGCCGGGTTGCGCTCTTTGCCGATTGCCGCCTGAATTGTCTTTGCAACCTGCTCGGCCAATTGGACCGCTGGTGCGGTTGCGTGATCGACGGGCTCGGTCCAGTCCTCTTCCGTCTCGCTCTTTGCCGCCCGGATTTGCTCCCAGACTTCCACCCGGCCGTGCTGGTTTTGCCGGTTTGTCGTGTGGAGGATGTATGAGCCGCCGGACACGAGGCCAGGCTCGAAAGCACCGCTGTCAAACACATGATCGACGGCTTGCAGCACTTCCGTCGTGGAGCGGAATGACAGGGGGAATTCAACAGGTTCAAACGGCAGCCCTGCAGCCCGCACTGTCTTGCCCCGCTCGCGTCCTGTTGCGGCGAAAACCTCAGGGCGTGCGCCTTGGAACGAGTAGATCGACTGTTTTTCATCGCCGACCACAAACAGCGTGCGTCGCTGTTTTGCGGCTGTTTCGCCGGCGAAGAAGTCGGATGTCAGCGTGTTGACGATATCCCATTGGCGCGGGCTGGTGTCCTGTGCCTCGTCAACCAGCACATGGTCAACGCCTTGATCGAGCTTATATTGAACCCAGCCGGAGGCAAGGTCGCGGCTCAGCAGCCGCTGCGTTGCGTCAATCAGGTCATCATAGTCGAGAAACCCGCCAGCGCGCTTCATGTCGCGGTGAATGTCTATCAGCCGGCGCAGCAGCACGTATGCCGACTGTGAGATATCCAGCATCGCCCGCCGCGCGAGCTTGTCTCTGACTGTTGCGATCTCGCCAGCGGCCAGGTCAAAACGCGCCGCAAAGTCCGCAGCGATGGATATCAAGGGCTCCTTGGCGAAGGTGGAAGCCTTGCGCGGCACGCCATCCGCCTTCAAGAATGTTTCCTGCAGCATCTGGTAACGCTCGTCGGCGGCTGTGGCGAGGAAGATCAGGGCAAGCTTTTCACCGAAATTCTGGATTGTGGAAAGCCGTGCACCGCCTGCCGCTTCGCAAAGTGAAAGCAGCAACTCTTCAGGCAGCGCAGCCAATGGCCAGGCACTGCCCAAGATGATTTCGCGCGTCTCACCCGACTTGAGTCCCGCCATCGCCTCAAGCGCTTCTGGCGCGACAATGCCCTTGTCCAAGCCTGCCAGAAAAGCCTGAAACGCGCCTCGCTGCGGGCCGGAGAGCACGGCGTCATAGAGCGTGTCGAGACCGAATTCGCCAGCTGCATCCAATGCGGTTTCAAAGGCAGACGTCAGCGCCTCACTGCCACCGCGTTGTGCTTCGATCACAAGGCGGCGTTTGGCCTCGCGCCGGTAAAGCGCATCGGTTTCATCATCCAGCAATTCGAAGTGACCGGCAATATTGGCTTCGAGCGGAAACCGCTTCAGCACCGTGGTGCAAAAGGCGTGAATAGTCTGGATTTGGAGGCCGCCGGGCGTTTCGAGCGCCTGCGCAAACAGGCTGCGCGCTTTTTTCAAACCGGCGCTGTCCGGCCGCTTGCCATCTATGTCGAGAATCGATGCGGCAAGCGCCGCATCATCAAGCGCGGTCCATGCCGACAGCCGCTCAAACACGCGGTTGACCATCTGCGCGGCGGCCGTTTTTGTATACGTCAGGCAAAGGATGCGCGAGGGCTCCACACCCTTCAGCAGGAGCCGGATCACCCGTTGCGACAGAACATGGGTTTTGCCCGAACCTGCGTTGGCCGAGACCCAAACAGTGCTGTCCGGATCAGATGCGCGCGCCTGATCGGCCCGCGTCTTGTCGCCAACCATGACGGCTTTCTTGGCGGTCATGGCGCTTGCCCGGGCTCATCGCCGCCGGACGACCATTCCTGCGCCCGGGCCAAATGGTCATAGTCACCGTCAAATGCGCTCTTGAAAGGAGCGCGGCGCGAGAGGTAGCCGTGATCCAAAACCAGATAGTGGCGCATGAGTTCGTTGAGCTTGTGCCAGGCAAGTTCGCCAAGCGCAGCAGCATTGAGGCCGTCTAGATTTTTTTTCGTCGCCAGAACAGATTCGCCTTTGACGGACCCGTCAGCCTTCATGCGGACGTAGACCAGATCATTGGCCGCGACCGGCTTGCCATCGAAGAACCCGCCGCGTGCCAACAGCGCGGCCTCCAATGCCAATTGCGGTGACAGAAGTTGAAAGGCCTGGATGATGGACGGCGTCGATCCGGTCTTGTAATCCAGAACGTCTGCTCCGCCGGATGTCAAAGTATCGATGCGATCGGCCCGGCCATTCAGCGTGATGCCGGTGTCGTCGATTGGAATTCGTGAGGATTCCAGTTCAACACCGCAGGACGCAACCTGCGCCGCCCGTGTTGTTTCAAACGCGATGAATTCGTCAATCATCCGCTCAAACCGCCGCCACCACAAAGCGTCGGTTTCCGGCGGCAGGTTTTCCAATGCGAACAGTTTTTTGCCGACCGCTGTCAACTCGGCAGCGGTGCCCGGCGCCGAGGTGCGCCCGGCAACAAAGACTTCGGCGATCTTGTGAAACAGACGCCCTCGCTCAAGCACGTCTGGATCGCGCAGCAAGTCGTCAAGCGGCCGCAGACCAAGGGTGCGCTTGGCGTGGATGGCGTAAGGGTCGCGGATCAGTGTTTCGATTTCGGTGACACTGAACTGCGTTGGTCGACTATCGAGCGGCGGTTTCGGGCGCGGGCGCTTGGCAAGATCGACCCTCGGGCCAAGATCAAGCCCGCGCGCCCAGAGAAGATAGTTCTCCGCTCTTGCCTGCATCGCCTTGGTTGCGCCTTCGCCCAGCACAGCATGCAGCCGCTGCAGCCAGCGCGAGGGGACGGACGGTGCGCCCTCACTCCGGGCGGCACGCGAGAGAATCACCCGCTTTGTGCCCATCAGCATCTGGAAATTATGCGCTGCAAGACCGATCCGGCGCTCCGGCGGTTCGATGCCGATACCCCCCTTCATGCTGCGCGACAGGAACGGGTCGTCAGTTGGCCGTGCTGGCCAGCTCTTTTCGTTAAGCCCGCCGAGGATCACCGTTTCAACATCCTGCAGCCGCGCTTCCAGAGCGCCCCAGATGAACACGCGCGGGTCTGATCCAAGCCGGGGCTTGACAGACTGGCCACTGGTCAGAGCGCGGTAGACGGACGACCATTCGTTGGCCATGAATGTATAATCATTAGACACGCCAGCGAGCGCGCGCAAATGCTTGGCAAACGCCTCGCCGGCCTCGTTGGCATAGAGAGCCTTGACGCTGCCGTGCGCATCTTTGCCCAACGCTTCAAACACCGCGACGCTGAGACGGCACGCGTCCGTGACGCTTGTCTCCTTGGTGTCCACAAAGTCTATCAATGGCCGCAGTGCTGCGCCGAGCGCCAAGCCAATGTCAGCGGCAAGCTCGATGTCTTGTCGCCCGTACCGGTCAGTCCAGCGCTCTTGATTGCGATCTTTTGACGTCACTGGCTCTGCGACCACATCGAGAATGCTTTTGATATCAAGCGGCACAACGGTGCCACGCATGCGAACGATTTCCAGCACCTCCGCGCCGTGCCGTGCGGTCTTGCGATCCATGCCGAGCGAGGTCAGTGGATGTTTGAGCAAAGCCAGCAACTGCGCCGGATCGGCTGTCTCGAAAACCACATCCAGCATCATCTGGAAGAGTGCCGCAGGCGGCGTCTGGTCAAGCGGCGTGCCACCGGAATCGTCGGCCTTGATTCCAAAGCGCTCAAGCTCTGCGCTGACGCGCCGGGCGAGTGTGCGGTCTGTTGTCACCAAGGCTGCGGGATAGGCCTTGTTTTCGACGGCCTCGCGCAAAGCAACCGCAATCGCCAGCGCTTCCTGGCTCTCCGACGGCGCGACGATTTCGCAGACCTGACCAAAGCCTGAGCCGATATCAAGTCCGCTCAAACCCGACCAAAGGTGTGTGACATCTGCCGGCATCAATGCGGCGGAGACAAGCTTGCCGCGCGATTTGAGTGCACTGGTCACCGTGCCGATTTCGTGCACTTCGGCACGCATCATCTGGAACTTGTCGAGGAGCCGCCTTAATCCAAACTGCGGATTGCCGAACACGGATGGCGCGTCTTCGAACTTGTCCAACTCCGCCCAAGCCTCTTCGCTGAGCGTGTCGGCAAAATCCAGCCCGGGCAGCACGACTGCGCCGAGCGGGAGCTTGGCAATGACGCTGAGCAACTCAGCTGTCGCAGGGATTGACCCGGTCGAACCTGCAGCAATCACCGGCCCGGCAGAGCCGTTGCTGCGCAGCCGGTTTGCTTCCGCTTCAAGGATGAGATTGCGATGGGTGGCCGGATCGGTGAGGCCATTGGCCTTCAAATGATCCGGCCAGTGCTCGGTGACGATTGCCATGAAATTCAGCGTCAGCTGCCACCAGCCCGCCAGCGCCTCCGGCACGATGGACTTGAGCATCTGCCAGTCGCCGCCCTCACGCTCGGCCTCGTCCATCAGGTTGGCCAGATCGCGAGCCAGCCAGACGGCATCCGCGCTCGTGGTGGGAAGCACCATCGGGTCTTCGCCAAACAGGTCGCGGATCGTGCTGGGTATATTGCCTGCCCATTGCCGCACCAGACGCGCCAGTTGCAGGATGCGCTCTTCATTGCCAATAGGCTCACTGAACGAGAGACTGTCTCCGGTCTCGTCGAAAAAGCCAAGATCCTCGTCAAACTCGCCAAGCGGCTTGATCGTCGGCAGGATCGCCGCGCCTGAGACGCTTCGCCGCGCGAATTCCGAGCGCAAAGCGCGCGCCGCGCGGCGGGTCGGCACGTAAATGGTGACCGTTGAAAGCGCCAGTGGATCGCCGGTGTCCTTGAAGCCTTCGACCAATGTGCCATTGTACAGCGCGTCAGCCAATGTCGCAAGGAATGGCGCTCCGGGCGCGATGGAAAACACATTGGCGCTTGTGCGAAGGCTCATGCCGGAACCCTGTGGCGGGCGACCACCGCTTCAGCCGGTGCAATCGCATCCGGCGTTCCAACGGTCAGCCATTGTCCGCGCATCGGCAGGCCAAACAGGCGGCCAACAGCAATGGCGGCGTTGAATTCGCGATTGAGCGAATGAACGTCGCGATCTGCACCAGTGAAAACGCGCGGGTGCAAAATGCCGGCACCGGCGTAGATGTAGCCCTTGCCAACACCCTCCGCGAAACGGGCGATGCGGCCCTCTCCGTCAATGGTGAAATCGCTCGTGTCGCCGTGGCCGGTCGCCTGATCGTGAGACGCCAGCATCAGGAGTATGTCCATGCGCGACGGGTCGAATGCCTTGGCGAGCCGCTCGAGATTAGGCTCGGCATCGTCAAGCCAGAACGTATCGGAGTTGACAAGATAGAACGGATCGGCTCCCAGCAACGGCAAGGCGTTGACAATGCCGCCGCCGGAATCCAGCAACACATCTCGTTCATCGGAAATCCGGATGGCCGGGCGTGTGCGCCGCGCCAGATGTGCTTCCAACTGGTCGCCAAGATAGTGCACGTTGACGACAGCCTTGGTGACGCCCGCTGCCGCAAGACTGTCGAGCCCCCAGTCAATCAGCGCCTTGCCCGCGACGGGCACCAGCGGTTTGGGCAGGGTATCGGTAACGGGCCGCATGCGCTTGCCAAGGCCGGCACCAAGCACCATCGCGGTGCGGGGAACGATGAATTTTTCAGTCAAATCGAATCACTCTGTGGCAGATGTCTACAGACCCATATCAGCATAAAATGCTGAAAGCCGCGCCAGTCCAGAACCCCTTAATGTGCGCGAGACATAGGCCTCGATGCGGGGCAGATGGGCAAGGTATGACGGCTTGCCATCGCGCTTGTCGAGCCGGATGAAGATGCCGAGAATTTTGGTGTTCCGTTGCAGCGCCATGACCGCGCATTCGCGCCGCAGCCAATCTGCATCGATGGTGCCTGTTTGGCTTCGCCGAGCGGCGTAGGCGCTGAACGTCGCCTCTTCTATTTCCGGCGAAAGTGTTACCCGTGCGTCCTGCGCCAGTGACGCGAGATCATAGGCGTTCGGTCCCCACAACGCATCCTGAAAATCCAGCACACCAATGCGCTGCCGTCCTTCGTAATTGGAACGCCAGATCAGGTTCGGAGAATGATAGTCGCGCAAGACGAGCCCGTAGCTGGTCTGGTTGAGGGACTCAAACTGCTCGTCCCAAGCGGTAATGAATTCGGCGCGCTCTGCATCACTCGCCTCTCGGCCCAGGCGGTAAGGCAGATACCAGTCGAGTGCCAAAAGTGTCTCAATCATCAGCGCATCACGGTCAAAAGCGGGGATGTGCCAGTCGAACGCCCCAGTCTTGAGATGCTGCGCAATCTGGGCGGTGTGAATATCAGCCAGGAGTTCTGCTGCTTCGCAATAGCGTTCCTCGACAGGCTCGCCTTCGTCCGACAGGAACGAGCCGGTTCCCAAATGCTCAAGCAGCAGGAAATTCTCGTCAAGATCGCGCGCCAGTATTGTCGGCGTGGCAAAGCCCTTCGCCATGAGCGCTTCGCCGATCGCGACGAACGGGTGGACAGTTGGATTGGTGGTGTGTGCCACGTCGCGGTATGGCTTGCCTTTCCAAACCGGCGGCCCGGCAGGAGCGGCGCGCTGGTCCATCAAGACGAGATCGTCACCTTTGCTGTCGCTCACCAATTCGTAGACACGCGGCGAGGCGTCGCCGGCAAATGGACGGCGCTGTGTTCTGGCCAGACCGGCTTTGGCGAGAAAGCCGCGCAAAGCCAGCGACCGGCGAATGCGGCTTGCTGCCGGCTCTTTTGCCGAAATCGTTGCAATCCGGCCTGCGCCTTTGTGGATGATGTCTATAAAAATCGCGTTGTCAGGCAAAAGACTGCCCGCGCGCTCTGGCCACTCGATCAAGGCAAGCCCGTCTTCCAGCGCCGCATCGAGGCCAAGCTCATCGAGTTCCGACGGATCGGCGAACCGGTAAAGATCAAAGTGGGAAACCGGCAACGCTGTGTCGTAGGCTTGAACGAGCGTGAAGGTCGGGCTTGGCACCTCGAGATCTGGATCACCGGCCAATGAACGGATCAGCGAACGGGCCAGCGTCGTTTTGCCGACGCCAAGGTCACCTGAAAGCGCAATCAAATCGCCCTTGACGGCGGAACGGGCGAGGTCGTTGCCCAGAATGAGTGTTGCAGCTTCATCCACAAGCTCGACGGTGATCGCCGTCATTGGCTATTCGGCCGCATTCTGAAGTGCCATCGGATCGGTCGGGAAGTGGCACTCAACAAGCGTGCCTTCGCCGCTCTTGGATTGGATTGTCACGTTGCCGCGGTGCAGCTCAACCAGCCCTTTGACAATGGAAAGGCCAAGGCCGGTGCCGCCGCGCTTGCCGCTCGCGCCATGCGCCACGAAGCGATCAAACACGGAGTTCAGCACATCAGGTGGAATGCCTGGCCCCTGGTCGTGCACGCCAATGATGATCTGTCCGCCCTCGCGCCGCGCCGAAAGTGTGACGGTGGAGCCCTCAGGTGCGTGGTTGATCGAATTGCTCAAGAGGTTGCCAATCACCTGACGCAACCGCTGCGCATCGGCGCGGAACCGCGCTGCGTCCATGCCTGCATTCAACTTGAGGATCACCCCGGCCTCGGCAAACCGGCTGGCGTTGGCCTGCTGGATGTTCTCAAACAACGACTTCACGTCAATGTCGCTGATGTCGAGGTCCATGATGCCGGCATCAACGGTGGCCAGATCAAGGATGTCGTTGACTGTGGTCAGCAAAACGGACGACGACACGGCAATATGGTCAAGATAATCGCGCTGGCGCTCACTCATGGGGCCGGTGGACGGCTGCTGCAAAAGTTCGGTGAAGCCGATGATGTTGGTGAGCGGCGAGCGCAATTCGTAAGACACATGCTGGATGAATTCGTTCTTCAACATGTCGGCACGCTGCAATGCCTCGTTCTTGTCTTTCAGCGCTCTTTCCACCCGGGCTGAGTCTGTAGTGTCAACGAAGGTCAGCATGGTCTGTCCCTTCGGCAACGGCACCTGGGCAAACGCGAGCACCACTCCGGAGGTCAACTCGATCTGCCCTTGCCGGGATTCGCGTGCATCGTCAAAGCCCGTGGCAACACCGACGAACGTGTCCCATTCCCTGTTGAAGACCATGTCTTTGCAAGCCGCGCGGATGGCCGAGATGTGCACGCCAACCTGCGCCATTTCGCTCGGCAGGCTCCAAAGCGCTGCAAACGATGGGTTGGACAGGCGGACTTTGCCGTCCGATCCGAACACTGCGACACCTTCCGCCAGGTTGTCCAGTGTTTCGCCCTGAACGCGGATCAACGTGTTGTAACGCGACTCAAGGTCAAATTTCTCCGTCATGTTTTCAAACACGACGATGGCACCGCCCTTGGGCTGCGGGTTGGCCAAAACGCGCAATGTCTTGCCGTCCGGCAGATGCCACCAGTCTTCCCCGCCCTCCGGCGCGCGGTAAACGCCAAGCACCTGCTCGCGCCAGCGCCGCCATTCCGGCTGTTCCGGCAGTTTGCCGTCCGAGCGGAGCCGGTCAAGGACGAGCCCGTGTTCCGGCGCGGATTCGAGGAACGGTATATCCAGCGCCCAGAGCTTCTGGAATGCATTGTTGAATGAGCGCAGCTTCTGGTTTGAATCAAAGATCGCCACGGCGGTCGTCAACTGGTTGAGCGTGTCCGACTGGCTACGCAATGTCCGGTCAAATTCCTCCTTGAGCGAATCCATTTCGGAGACATCGCGCGCCATTCCTATGGCACCGGAAAGTGTCGCAACATCGACGACGTCGAAGACTTTCCGGTCACCCTCGACAACGGTTGCAACACGGTCTTCAAAGAACCCGCCTTGCGGACGTTTTCGTTCAATCATTTCACGCGCTTGCGTGCCGAAGAGTTCTCCGAGCGGTGCAGTAGAAGCTTGCGCCTTTCGCCCGGCATCCTTCATGAGGATGGCCTGGTAGGCTTTGTTCGCCCAGATCAGCGCGCCGTTGTTCTCGCGCCGCCACACAGGGTACGGCAGCGATTCGAGCAACGCGGTGAAGAGACTGTTGGCGTTGCTCAGCTCTTCGGCATCTTGGCGAAGGCGGGCGATCTGCGCCTGCAAGTCGCTCAAGCCCAGAAATCTGACAAAGGCCGCAGTGCCGGTGCGGCGACCCTGAACTTCGAGCAATTGCCCGGTTATGGTCTCGCAATGCATCTCGAATGCAGTGCCACGTTCGCGCAGCGCTGAAACCGCGCGATCAAGCTTGGCAGCGGACTGTGGCGCAAGCCAGCGGCCGAACGCAAGAAAATGCGCACGGTCCTGCGGAACGCCGCTTGATTTGGGCATTGATCCGACGAGATCAGGCTTTTCCTCGCGGCTATCCCAAATGATGGTGCGGGCGTCACGACTGGTCAAAAGCGCATCAGAGCGTTCCAGCGAGGCCGTCAGATCCGCCACCCGGCTGCGCAGCGACTGGTTTTCACCAGCGACCTTGCCGCGCTCGCGGATCAGCCAGACTGCCGACAAAAGTGCGGCACCCATCGCGCCGAGGAACATCGAAAACTCGATGACCTGCAACGAAGTCATCGGCCCGGACAGCGCAGAAAACAGGCCACCCTCCGACGCGGACGCAAAGCCTGTCCCGGTGAGCATGGTTGTGGCGGCAAGGCACATGCGAAATGGCACAGCCGCAAATCGCGTCAGCACTTGATTTACCCCGCCCGGACCGCATTGCCCGTCATCCGCGAGGGCAGCAGCCGCTATCATCGTCTTGGGGATTTCCCCTGGCATT
The DNA here is from genome assembly GCA_031370195.1 of Phyllobacteriaceae bacterium. Classification (GTDB taxonomy): domain Bacteria; phylum Pseudomonadota; class Alphaproteobacteria; order Rhizobiales; family Rhizobiaceae; genus JANMEX01. Next base: position 2,066 of record JANMQE010000631.1, on the reverse strand, counting down.
TCCGGTCATCTCCGCCGCTTGCTTCAATGGACCGCCCTGACGCGCCGCTCTCTGTTCTACCCCTTCAAGGCAGCCGGAATGGTCGCGAATCAGTGCACCATAAACGCTTGCCGAATCGCCGTGAAGCCTTCGCGCGCACAAAATAAAGCCCGCGCCGGAGTCAAGTGGCGCGGGCTCAATATCTTGTGGGTAGTTCAGAAAAACCTAATAGCGGTAGTGTTCCGACTTGAATGGACCCTGCTGGGCGACGCCGATGTAGGCGGCCTGCTCGTCAGAAAGCGTCGTCAAACGCACGCCGAGCTTGCCAAGATGCAGACGGGCGACCTTTTCGTCGAGGTGCTTTGGCAAGACGTAGACCTGATTGGTGTACTTGTCGCCATGCGCGAACAATTCGATCTGCGCCAGAACCTGATTGGAGAACGATGCGGACATCACGAACGACGGATGGCCGGTGGCGTTGCCGAGGTTCAAGAGACGGCCTTCCGACAGAAGGATCATCCGCTTGCCGCCTGGAAACTCGATCATGTCGACCTGCGGCTTGACGTTGGTCCACTTGAAGTTCTTGAGCGCAGTGACCTGAATTTCATTGTCGAAATGGCCGATGTTGCCGACAATGGCCATGTCCTTGAACATGCGCATGTGTTCGATGGTCACGACGTCCTTGTTGCCGGTCGTGGTGATGATGATGTCGGCCTGCGGCGCGGCTTCTTCGAGCGTCAGCACTTCAAACCCGTCCATGGCAGCCTGCAGCGCGCAGATCGGGTCAACTTCGGTAACTTTCACACGCGCACCGGCACCCTGCAGCGAGGCGGCGGAGCCTTTGCCGACATCGCCGTAGCCACACACGACAGCGACCTTGCCGGCCATCATCACGTCAGTGCCGCGGCGGATACCGTCCACGAGCGATTCCTTGCAGCCGTACTTGTTGTCGAACTTCGACTTGGTGACACTGTCGTTGACGTTGATCGCCGGGAACGGCAGCAGGCCTTTGGCATGCAGCTGATAAAGACGGTTGACACCGGTGGTGGTTTCTTCGGTCACGCCCCTGATCGCGTCGCGCTGTTTGGTGAAGAAGCCGGGCGTTGCCACCATGCGCTTCTTGATCTGCGCAAACAGGATCTCTTCTTCTTCCGAGGATGGATTGACCAGAATGTTCTCGCCATTCTCGGCGCGCGCGCCAAGCAGGATATACATGGTGGCATCGCCGCCATCGTCGAGGATCATGTTGGTCGGCTTGCCGTCCGGCCACTGGAAAATCTTGTCGGTGTAATCCCAATATTCGGTCAGCGACTCGCCCTTGACCGCGAACACCGGGACGCCTGTGACGGCGATGGCAGCGGCGGCATGGTCCTGTGTCGAGAAAATATTGCACGACGCCCAGCGTACATCTGCACCGAGTGCGGTCAATGTCTCGATGAGCACTGCGGTCTGAATGGTCATGTGCAGCGAACCGGTAATCCGTGCGCCTTTCAGTGGCTTGGTCGTACCGAACTCCTCGCGGCAGGCCATCAGGCCCGGCATTTCGGTTTCGGCGATATCCAGTTCCTTGCGGCCCCAATCTGCCAGTTTGATGTCGGCGACGACGTAATCGTGGGTGGCTGTCATGTTTATCTCCTTGAATTTGGATGGGCTCATATCAGAGAAGCGGATGACGATCAACAAGACATAAAGAAATCTTTATGTGGGAATGTGGGCTAAGTATGGTGGTTTTCAGCCCCCGCAAGGGGGAACCCTGTGGCGCACATTTTTTCATTGCCACGCCCGGTTGCCGGTCTGGCCATTGTCAAAGAACGGGAAGCGGGGTGTGGACTCCTGCCTCTATTGATAAGCGAATGTGACAAAAGCCACACCCCGCACGTCTGGCACTTCACCCGGACAGGTCGGTATCCACCGAACTGGGCAAATACTCGGCTTTCGCCTTGCACTTGCATGCGCCGGGACCCCCGAGGCCGTGGCCTTGACGGGCAACGGCATTGGCGCCGTCATTTTTGGACCCCGGGCCTTTTCACCGGCAAGCGTTTCCGCAAACCGGCTATCCCCCGCACAATTTGGGGGAACCCATCTCG
>JANMQE010000626.1:0-2728 GCA_031370195.1 Phyllobacteriaceae bacterium | reverse complement strand
CAATCACCCGCAACACCGAAGCGCTGCGCAAGATCATCGCGGTGATGTTTGCGATGCTGCGGGAAAACCCGGGTGCCTTTCCCCTCTACGGCTTCGCGGGGTCCGAAGGACGGGCGAGACCCATGGCTCGCCCCGTGCAAGCTGCTTCGCAAAGCGAAGCGGTGACGGCGAGTCAGCCAGACACGGGCAATGCAAGCCAAGCCTTCACCCTCCCATCCCGCCTCTACGCGGCAATCCTGATGATTCTGCGCCCGGCAGAATCCGCCCTGCGCCGCCTCATCGTCATCGCCGCACGCGGCCTTACGCTGAAGCCTCGAACCGCACACCAACTCCTGCCAAATTTCCCTTCATTCGCAGCCACCAACTCCGCACGCATCCCGTCATTCGCCCTCCTCGATTCACTCAAACATTTCTCCCTCGAAGATTTCAACCAAAACGCCAACCCGCACACCTGCTTCTCCAGCTCCTGGGACCCACGCGACTTCACTCCCTCGATGTCGCAGCCCGATGAACCCGTCAACGCAGCTCAGCTCTTCAGCCGCATGCGTGCCTTGCGGGCCGCGCTGAGCGACATCCCAAAACAAGCCCGCCGCCTTGCAAGATGGCAGGCTCGGCGCGATTTGGCGCTCAAAGCCAAGCGTCCAACCCGCATCTCAATCTTCCGCCCCGGTCTCCCGCCAGGTTGGAGACAACGGTCCATACATGATGTCGATGATGTGCTGAGAGAGTGTCACGGCCTCGCGCTTCACGCGGTCAACGGGCCCGATACGGGCTGAGCGCTACAAGCGCAAACGGCTGTTTTCATTCAACAAATTCCCAAATTTTCGTCATTCCGGGGCCGCGCAGCGGAACCCGGAACCCATGCCGTTGGCGGCAGTCACATCAAATCAGGTGCAGACAATCAACCCCGCCATCGCATTTCATTCCACGCACACTTTTCTTCACCACCGCCACCGGCATGGATTCCAGATCTGCGCTGCGCTTGTCCGGTATGACAACAATCGAGGCCATTCGGCCCCCCTTAAAACCTTGCGTTCTTCGCCAACGCTGCCTTCAACATCTTTTCATATTTCCTGCGCGGCACGTCGATTGCGCCGAAGCGCTTGAGATGGTCGGTCGTAAATTGCGTGTCGAGCAGCGTGAATCCGCTTGCCTTCAGGTGTGCCACCAGATGAACCAGACAGACTTTCGAGGCGTCAGTCATCTTCGAAAACATGCTCTCGCCGAAAAATGCCGACCCCAAAGACACGCCATACAATCCACCAGCCAGCTTTCCGTGATACCACGCCTCGACAGAGTGGCAGTGGCCTTGGGCATGGAGCGATGTGTAGGCGGTGAGGATCGTCTCGTTAATCCAAGTGGTGGGGCGGAGCGGGTTGGCCTCGGCACAACCCTTCATCACGTCAGAAAAAGCGGTGTCAAAACGCACTTCGAACATGCCTTGGCGGATGGTTTTGGCAAGACTTGCCGGTACATGGAAAGTGTCCAGCGGAATCACACCGCGCACGTCCGGCTGCACCCAGAAAATCTCCGGATCGTCAGCCGAATCGGCCATCGGGAACACACCTGACGCATACGCCCGAAGCAACAGCTCCGGGTCCAGCGCCTTTTGTTCAGGCGTTTGCCGCACCTTCAGCCGCGTCCTTTTCGGCCAGATATTTTTCCAGCCAGTGGATGTCATAATCGCCGTTGGCGATGTCGGGGTTGCCAACCAGATCGCGGAACAATGGCAGCGTGGATTTGATCCCATCGACGACAAATTCGTCCAAGGCTCGGCGCAGGCGCATCATGCATTCGACGCGGTTGCGACCATGGACGATCAGCTTGCCGATCATCGAGTCGTAATAAGGCGGAATTTTATAGCCCGCATAAACGCCCGAATCGATGCGGATGCCAAGGCCTCCCGGGGTATGATAATGCGTGATCCTGCCGGGCGAGGGCACAAAGGTGCGCGGGTCCTCGGCATTGATCCGGCATTCAATGGCGTGACCGGAAAACTTGACCTCGTCTTGCGTCATCGACAGCCCGCCGCCCGACGCGATGCGGATTTGCTCGTGCACAATATCAATGCCGGTAATGGCTTCGGTTATCGTGTGCTCGACTTGCAGACGGGTGTTCATCTCGATGAAGTAAAACTCGCCATTCTCGTAAAGAAACTCGATCGTGCCCGCGCCGCGATAGCCAAGACCTGCGACGGCGTTGGCGCAGATCATGCCGATCTTTTCGCGCTCTTCGGCGTTCAGCGCAGGGGAGTTGGCTTCCTCCCAGATTTTCTGGTGACGGCGCTGCAGCGAACAGTCGCGCTCACCCAGATGCACGGCCTTGCCAGCACCGTCGCCCATCACCTGAACTTCAATGTGCCGGGGCTTTTGCAGATACTTTTCAATGTAGACTTCAGAGTTTCCGAACGCCGCGCCCGCCTCAGAGCGGGCAGTGGCAAGCGCCATCGCCAGTTCTTCTTCGTTGCGCGCCACTTTCATGCCGCGTCCGCCGCCACCGGCGGTCGCCTTGATGATGACCGGATAACCGATTTCAGCGGAAATCTTCGCGGCCTCCGCTTCATCGGAGACGCCGCCCTCAGAGCCCGGCACAACGGGGATGCCAAGGCGCTTTGCCGTGCGCTTGGCCTCGATCTTGTCGCCCATTATGCGGATGTGATCGGCGGTCGGGCCGATAAACGTGATCTTGTGCGCTTCCAGAATATCGGCGAATTTGGCATTCTCCGACA
>JANMQE010000422.1:0-2379 GCA_031370195.1 Phyllobacteriaceae bacterium | reverse complement strand
AAGATGGCACCGTGATCACCGGCAACTGGAATGGTGGTCATGAGTATGGAACAGACTAGGTCGAGCGCGAGTGGCAGGATTTGATCGCCTTTGTGAAGGGACTGTGAGGTTGAAAACGCTGGCCGCTTTTGCAGTTCTTTCTCTTGCCATGTCCGCGTGGACTCCGGCTCTGGCGCAAGATGCGATACCTTGCGAAAGCAATCCGCATTGCGAACCTCATGGTCCATTGACAATTTTTGAACTGGAGATCGAAATCAAGCCCGCAAAGTCGCGGGTGGTCCTGCCAACGACGGCGAACCCAAAGGCGACACCAGCAAAAAAGGAAACCGGTTAAATTCGCCAAGCCTGTGCAGAAGTTCAAATTTGTCGCCGTGCGCAAAGCTGCGGTGCGACCTGTGTTGCCGCCATGACCCAGCTGGGCAGGCTTGCGGGAAATGCCGGTGCCCGTGCTTGCAGGTGCGGATTTTGACGATATTGCCGGCCAATATATCGTCGATCTTGACCCGGATGCGTTTGCCGCAGTTGGGCTTGACTTGCTGACAATTCCTGTCACCAACCTTGCCGCTTGACGGAAAATTTGACCGTGACAGCGGTGATTATGCCGCGCGGCTTTATCTGCTCGACACCGGCATTGACGGCAATCAGGCGGAGTTTGGCGGCAGGGTTAAATGGGGCGCGCGATTTGCCGGACCCATCCCCGACACCTCCTGCCAGTGCCGCAACCACGGCACGGAAAATGGCCTCGCTGATTACCGGGACCACCACCGGCGCAGCACCGAAAACGGAGATCGTCGACATCGTCGTGTTGCCCTGTTCGCGCAAGATGACAGGCGAAGCGTCCAACCTGATCGAGGCGGCGGAATGGCTGCTCATCCGCGAAGCTGATCATGGCGACGGCAAGCCGGTGATCGTCAACATGAGCCTTGCTGGCAAATGGTCGCGCAAGATCAACGATGCTGTCGGCGTGATGATGGCATACGGCCTTGCCGTGGTCGTGGCTGCCGGCAACAATGGCGAAGATGCCTGCCGCTTCTCGCCTGCCTCCGCAAACGACGCAGTGACAGAGGCCGCCACAGGACCGCAAGTTGAAACGCCCGGCTTCAGCAATTTCGGCACCTGAGTGGATGTGCATGCGCCGGGGACACTCTTGACCGCTGTAAGCGAGCGAGCGAGCGGCGGCTATGTGGCATCGAACGGAACATCAGGCGCAGCGGCGCTGGTCAGCGGCCTGTTGGCGCGCTCGGTCAAGGACAAAGGAGCAACCGCAGCTGCGGCATGGCTTGCCGATGCTTCGGCACCTGCCATCTACTGGCGCAAAGGCAAAACGCCAAAAGACGGACAGGACATGCTGTTGGCGCAGGCCCGTCCGCTCTGGCGCAAGCTTTGCCGGCTTAACGCAGAAGCAAGCATGCCGGGCGGTTCAGAAGGCTGGCTCTCGAGCGGAACGCCGGTCCGCCCGGCTCTCTCTGCACTTGGCGCAAGCGCACCGTGCGAGGCGGCGCGATGAGCGTCGGTTCAGCGTTCGACCTGGTAGCCTATCGTGGAACTGAGATTGTGGATCATGTGCACAAGGTCGGTGCGCGTCGCCGAGTTGGTCTTGCGCATCAGCGTTTTCATCTGCGATTTGACCGTATCGAGAGAGCGGCTCCGAATATCGCTGATCTCGCTGTGCGCCAGACGCAGCATCAGATTTGGCCAGATGGACGGATCAGGCGCGGTGTCATAGATACGCGAAATCAGATCGGTATCGTCTGCATCCATGCCAATCGGACTTGCCCCACGCTCGCCATCCGGCCTTTGCCCAGCACCGAGACAAGCAACTCCTTGCTGAACAAGTCAAGGTATTTCGACCGCAAGAGGCAAGGCCAAACTCGCTCGAATATGGCGCGCACTGTGAGCGGAAATTGCGCGAAAGCACTGCCATGCGGTTGCTGAGGCGGCTCGCTGCTGGTATGGCCGGTTTGCTGGCCATTGCAGCCACGGTGATGATTTTTGCGACCAGTCCGGACGGGTGGACGCGCGATGAGATCAGCCACCTGACCATCGGCCTTGACGAAGCTGCCGCGATCGGTGTGCCGCACGGATATCTGATGAGCGAGGATGTCAGGCACACAAACATCTCTTTGTTGGAAAAGGTGGAGAGAGGCGAAGTCCTGAACGCGCGGGACAGTGCGGCTTTCCGCGCGGTGTACCAACAGGTTCTCTTTGACAGCCGAACATTTCTTGCGCGGTTTGATGGCAAGCTGACAGTCTTGCCCGATCACGCGCTGCATCAGCCGAAAAACACCGGTGGCAATGGCATTGCCGGGCGCCACGATCATCATGACCGTTCGGCACGCTTGAACTTTGCGGGGGTGCTGGCGTCACTGGACGCTCTGG
>JANMQE010000599.1:0-4379 GCA_031370195.1 Phyllobacteriaceae bacterium | reverse complement strand
CGACGAACTTGCACTCCGCGACGCATTTGCCAGCCATCTGGCCGCCGTCGCATGACAGGATAGGAACATCGGGGCATGAAGGCTTCCGCCAAAAAACAGGAACGGAGCGGCATGCCGCTTGAAAGCCTGTGGGAGGACACGGAAGATCGCACCCAATCCGATCCGGAAATGCTCGTTGACATAGTTGGCTTTGAAGGCCCGCTCGATCTTCTGCTCCATCTGGCGCGCAACCAGAAGGTCGATCTCGCCCGCATTTCGATCCTGAAGCTCGCCGAACAATATCTCGAGTTCATCAACGGTGCCGTGAAACTGCGGCTTGAACTTGCGGCGGATTATCTGGTCATGGCCGCTTGGCTGGCGTTTCTCAAATCCAAACTGCTCATTCCAAAGACTGGCAGCGATGATGGCGAAAGTGGCGAAGAACTGGCCGAACTGTTGCAATTCCGCTTGAAGCGGCTTGAAGCGATGCGCGATGCCGCCGCAAGGCTGGTCAACCGCGACAGACTGGGTCGCGACATATTTCAACGTGGCGACCCGGAAGCCGTGATCATTGAGAAGCAGAACGAGTGGTCGGCAACGCTCTATGACTTGTTGACGGCTTACGCCTCGCAGCGCCAGCGGCAGGCAATCTCGCGTGTCTCGATTGCCCTGAGATCGGTCTGGTCGCTCAAGCATGCCCGCCAAATCCTGACCCGTCTCATTGGCGACATGGACGACTGGACGGCGCTCGACCAGTATCTCATTGCTTTCATTCCCAATCCGTCGGAACGTGCGACCGCAATCGCCAGCTCCTTTGCTGCCAGCCTTGAGCTTGTGCGCGAGGGTCAACTGGAAGTGCGCCAGGAAGCTGCATTCCAGCCGATTTATCTCAGAACCAAGGCCGGAAGGCCTGAACTGGAAGCATATTGATATGCCTGAAACCGGACACGCCCGCGTTTTTCCGTTCGCCCGCGCAGATAGCGCCGAATTGAGTGAAAACCCGGCCGAGCGGCTGCACTTGGCTGAAGCTGTGCGCATGGCTGAAGCCATTGTCTTTGCGTCCGCCGATCCTGTCTCTGAAAAGGCGCTGGCTGACCGGTTGCCGGGTGAGACAGATGTCCCGGCCGTCATGGCAGAATTGCAAGCCGCATACGAAAAGCGCGGCGTCAATCTGGTTCGCGTTGGAGATTCATGGGCCTTCCGCACGGCATCTGATCTGTCGTTCCTGATGAACCGCGAAGCGGTGCAGCAAAGAAAACTGTCTCGCGCAGCGCTGGAAGTGCTGGCAATCATTGCATACCACCAACCGGTGACCCGCGCCGAGATGGAAGAAATCCGGGGTGTTGAGACCGCCAAAGGCACGCTCGACGTGCTGATGGAAACCGGCTGGGTCAAAATCCGCGGCCGCCGCAAAGCGCCTGGCCGCCCGGTCACATACGGCACGACAATCGCGTTCCTTGACCATTTTGGCCTCGAGGAAATCCGCGATCTTCCGGGAATAGATGAACTGAAAGGGGCAGGGCTTCTGTCCTCGCGCATGCCGTCAAATTTCTCCATTCCCCAGCCGCCGGCAAACATGGATGAATTCGCCGAAGACGAAGACGAGCTTACGGACATCGACCTCGAAGAGCTTGGCCTGTTGACACCGCGCGGCGGGGATTATTGACAACCGCTCATCATGGGCAGTTCCAGAAAAAGTGATCAGCGGTTTTCCGTTCGGAATTGCCTGAAGCAAGGCGCATCTCGTGGCGACCTCTAGATCCCCAACAATCATGCGCGGCCCGGTCGGCGTCTCTTTCGCGGCAAGCCTGTCGTTTGACAAGATATCCCACCGGTTCGGGAACGGCCCGCCGACGCTCACTGATGTTTGCCTGACCGCCGAACCGGGTGAAGTGCTGTGCCTGTTGGGCCCGTCTGGCTCGGGCAAAACGACGCTGTTGCGCATTGCAGCCGGAATTGAAACGCAAACATCCGGGCGTATCCTGCTCAGCGGGCAGGAGATTTCCGGACCCAATGCCTGTGTTCCGCCGGAGAAACGATCGATCGGGCTGGTGTTTCAGGACTATGCACTGTTTCCGCACCTGTCGATCATGGACAATGTGCGGTTCGGCCTCACCGCCATGTCGCGCGAAGATGCCAAGCTGGAGGCATTCACGGCGCTGGGGCGCGTTGGCCTGCAGGCCTACGCCAACACCTATCCGCATGAACTGTCCGGCGGCGAGCAGCAGCGCGTGGCGCTTGCCCGCGCGCTCGTGCCGCGCCCGGCAGTGCTGTTGCTGGATGAACCCTTCTCCGGCCTCGACTCGCGGTTGAAAGACACTGTGCGCGCAGAAACGCTGGGCATACTGCGCCAAAGCCGGGCGACAGCCATTGTCGTCACGCATGATGCCGAAGAGGCGATGCGCATGGCCGACCGGATTGCGCTGTTGAGGAATGGCCGGTTGGTGCAGCTGGGCACGTCTGAAGAACTCTACACCAAACCCGTCTCGCTGTTTGCCGCCGGATTTTTCTCCGAGCTCGACGTGTTTGACGCCACAGTGCGAAACGGCAAGGCGGAAACGCCGCTTGGCACGTTTGATGTTGCATTCGCAGATGGCCAGCCTGTGAGCGTCGCGATCCGTCTGGGCGACATAGAAATCAGCTCCGGCGAGGGCGGGATACCTGCGCGCATCTTGACACGACGGTTCCTTGGCGAGACAGAATTGCTGCAACTGGCTGTGCCAGGCCATGATGTGCCGGTCTCGACGCGCCAACGCTGCGGCATCTTGTCCGCACAAGCCCGTGATATTGGCATATTTGTGCGCAATGATCGCGTGCTTGTGTTTGAAAGATTGGACGAAAGCGCTTAAGTGACACGGAATACGTCGAAGAAATTGGGAGTTTGATATGGGTTCGTTTTCAATCTGGCACTGGCTGATCGTTCTGGCGGTCGTTTTGTTGCTGTTCGGTCGCGGCAAAATCCCGGAACTGATGGGCGATGTCGCCAAGGGCATCAAGAACTTCAAGTCAGGCATGGCAGAGGACGAAACTGTCGCCGATGCAGGCAAGACTGTTGAGCACTCGCCTGGTGAAACGGTGGACGCTGCGCCAAAGGCAAAAGCCAAGAAGGCCTGAGATTCGGGCGCGGCGGCTTGCTGCCAAGGGTGATTGCTGATGCTTGAAGTCGGATACTCCGAAATCCTCGTGATTGCGATTGTGTTGATCGTGGTTGTCGGCCCCAAAGATCTGCCAAAAATGCTGCGCGCATTCGGCAACATGATGACGCGATTTCGCAAGGTATCCGGCGACTTCCGCCGCCAGTTTGATGACGCTTTGAAAGAGGCTGAACTCGACGAAGTGCGCAAAACCATCGACGACGTGCGCAAACTCGACCCGCGCCAGCAGGTGCGCGATGTGTTCAATCCGCTGCGCTCTGTGGCAGACGGCATTCGCAACGATGTGCAAAGCGCCATCAGGCCGGTGATGCAGTCAAACCCGGCTGGCGCGGCGAAAGCTGTGGCCGATGCAGTTGCGCCGGTTGTTGCAGCCGCGCCTCCTGTTGCAGCAACGAAGGCTTCCGCTTCCAAAGCCAAGAAAGCGGCAACGAATAAAGTGGCAATGAAAACTGCTATGCCCAAGCCTGCCACTCCAGCCTCAAAACCGGTTGCGGATTCAAGCGTGAAAGTTTCGTCAAAAACTGCTTCCAAATTGGTGGCAGTTGCCACGGCAAAATCTCCAGCTAAGCCTGCCGCGAAAGTGGCTTCCACAGGGGCTGCATCCAAGTCGGCCGTTGCGAAAAAGGCCAAAGCATGAGCAAGCCGGAAGAAGAGGTCGAGGCAAGCTCTGCTCCGCTGATCGAGCATTTGATCGAGCTGCGCCGCCGCCTGATGTGGGCAATTGCCGCTTTTTTTGCGGCGTTTGTGCTGTGCTTTGCGTTTGCCAAGCAACTGTTCATCATTCTGGTCATTCCGTTCAAATGGGCGGTGGCTTGGGCAAACCTGCCGCATGACAAGGTTGAGCTGATCTATACGGCACCGCAGGAATTCTTCTTTACGCAGGTCAAAGTCGCCATGTTCGGCGGCATGCTGCTGGCCTTTCCGGTGATCGCCAATCAAGTCTACAAATTCGTTGCGCCGGGTCTTTATCGCAATGAAAGGCGAGCGTTTTTGCCATTCCTGTTTGCCTCGCCCGTGATGTTCATCATCGGCGCGGCGCTGGTGTATTTTTACTTCACGCCAATGGTGATGTGGTTTTTCCTGTCGATGCAGCAAAGCGGCGACGGCATCGAGATTTCGCTGCTGCCCAAGGTTTCCGAGTATCTGAGCCTGATCATGACGCTGATCTTCTCGTTCGGGTTGGTGTTCCAGCTGCCGGTTGTTTCGTCGCTTTTGGTGCGGGCAGGGCTGATCACCAGCCAGAGC
>JANMQE010000552.1:0-7885 GCA_031370195.1 Phyllobacteriaceae bacterium | reverse complement strand
CAACGTATGCCTGGCCAATGGCCTTGAACAGCGTGTCACAGGCGATCTCGAAGGTTTCGCCGGTGCCCTTGAGCTTGCCACTGGTCGTGGTGGTCTTTTCGCAGACGACAGCAGCCAGTTTGCCGGCTTTCTTCTTCACCTTCACCGGCATCGCGTTGTGGCGGATGACGACACCCTTGGAGGTGGCGAGATCCTGCTCATAGACGGATGCGCCCATGTCTTCCTGGCAGCGGCGGTAAAGGATGGTCACTTCCTCCGCGCCCAGCAGCTTGGACTGGACCGCAACGTCAATCGCCGTCATGCCGCCGCCGATGACGGCGATGCGCTTGCCGACCGGCATTTTGGTCAGATCGTATGATTGGCGCAGGTCCGCGATATAGCCGACAGCATCCGCAATGCCTTTGGTCTTTTCTCCGTCAATGCCGAGCGCGTTGACACCGGCAAGGCCGACACCGAGTAACACGGCGTCATGGTCGTTGCGCAATGTCTCGAGCGACAGGTTCTTGCCGAGCTTCTTGCCGTGCTTGATGGCTATTCCGCCGATGGCAAGAATGAAGTCGACTTCCTTCTGGGCAAAATCATCGACAGATTTGTAAGCGGCAATGCCGAACTCGTTGAGCCCGCCGGACTTCTTCTTCGCCTCGAAAACCGTGACCGCATGGCCATGCATGGCGAGGCGATGGGCGGCGGCAAGGCCAGCGGGACCTGCACCGACAACGGCGACCTTCTTGCCGGTCTTTTTGGCCCGGATGAACGGATGCTTGCCGCCCGCCATCAGATGATCGGTGGCATAGCGCTGCAACTGGCCGATTTTCACCGGCTTGCCCTCGGCGACTTCGCGTACGCAGACTTCCTCGCACAGTGTTTCCGTAGGGCAGACACGGGCGCACATGCCGCCCATGATGTTCTGCTCGAGGATTGTGCGGGCCGCGCCGTTGGGATTGCCGGTAGAAATGCGGCGGATGAACAGTGGAATGTCGATGGATGTCGGGCACGCCGTCATGCATGGCGCGTCGTGGCAGAAGTAGCAGCGATCCGCCTCGACCGCCGCCTCATGCCGGTCGAGTGGCGGATGCAGGTCCGAAAAATTGTCTTTCAACTGTTCAGCAGTGAGCCCTGTCACTTGGCCCTCTCCACCTGCCATGCCGTCCTTCAACGCCATCGCTGCATCTCCTGAAGTGTTCCCGATTCCGCAGTCCGGAATTATTCCAATCAGACTGCTACGATTTTTCCATTTGGTCAAATTTTTTTATTGTTTGGTCAAAAATTCTGATGCCTTCATTTCGAGCCGCGCAGAAATGACAACGCCCCGGCAGATTTCCCGGCCGGAGCGCTGTTTTCGGGCGTGTCCCCCACCCGAATTGCTGAAAGTTTACGGCAACAACTATGCCGGATAGATCACACCCTTGCGCAGAATGATGTTGGCATAAAGCGCCGGCTCGCCGGATGCGACGATGGCGTAGCAGGTCTTTACCCGGTCATAAAACGTTTGGCCAACCAGCGGCGTGGCGGCAATCAGCGGCTCGTATCTGGCGACGATTGCCTTGAAATCGGCATGACATTGTTGCGGCGTGTCATTGTGGGGAATGAAGATGGATTGCTTGACCATGTCATCGATGGGCATGACCGACAGGATGCCTTCAAGAATGGCGGTGACCGGGTGGCCGTCCGCGCGGATCAAGCGGTGTGCGTGGGCAAGTGCCGGATAGTTGCCGTCAACGATGGCAATCTCGTCGCCATGGCCCATTGCGCGCAACGCAAAGAGAAGCTCCGGCCCGAGAATTGGGTTCAATCCCTTGAGCATCAGTTGATCTCCTTCATCACCGTGTTGAAATCCAGGAGGTAGCGGTTGAACAGTGGCAGGCTCGCGCCGCCGACCGCCCGCGCATTTGCTCCGACGGACCCCTCCAGAACTTCCAGTGTGACTATGCCACGAAGATCGAGCCTGGCGAGTGCTGCGGCAGTGGCATCCACAACCCTTTTGCGAACCCACGCCGGGAATCCGCCATCGATAATGGCCGCCGAAAAGTCGATCACGGACGCGGACGACAAAATTGCGTAGGCAAGCGCGTGCGCAGTGTTCTGAATCCATACTTCCAGCACGGGACCAAAGTCCACCCAATCGTCAGACGTGTACCAGAGAGGGCGCGGGTCGATCTTCGCCTCGCGCAGCATGCGCTCGAGCACGAATATGGACGCGGATTCGATCAATTGCCGTGTGCCGCCCTTGCCGTCAGGGATCGGCATCGGGCCAAGAGCACCGGCAGTTCCGGATCGTCCTTTGTAAAGACTTGAGTTCAGCACAACACCGCCGCCGACAAACGAACCGATAAAAAAGTAGACAAAGTCCGTGTGATCGGCACCCTTGCCGAAAACAAGTTCGGCGGCGCAGGCCGATGTTGCATCGTTTTCAAGAAACACGGGAAACGGAACGGCATCGGCGATTTCACCTTGCAGATCAACGCCGCGCCACGCATCTGCCTCCATCTGCGAGGCGCCGGCTTCGTCCGCCCAGTTCCACAATTCAAAGGGCGCGGCGATGCCTATGCCAGCAACGCGCTTGCGTCCTGCAGAAGGCAATTGGTCGAGCAGTTGCCTGGACCCTTGCGTGGTGAAGTCAATAATTTTCTGCGGCGACGGATAGGCGAAAGCTTCGTGCAACTGGTGGCGTATCGTCCCGACAAAATCCATCATGACCAGATCGGCAGACCGGCGGCCAATCTTGAGCCCGATTGAATAGACACCATTCGGGTTGAGAGACATTGGCACGGACGGCTGACCCACTTTGCCGCGCACAGGCTCGCCGCGCAGCAAGAGGCCGTCCGTCTCCAGCGCCCGCATGATCACTGATATGGTTTGCGCCGAAAGCCCCGTCACCCTTGCGATATCTGCCTTTGACATGCTGCCCAACTTGCGGACCAGCGAAAGCACGAGGCGCTCATTGTGCGCGCGCACGGCAGCCTGATTGGAACCTCGCGGTCCAACGGTCAACGCCACGTCCAACGTGTCAGCTTCATTGCGCATGACTCTGGCGCATCCTCCCAAATGCGGACGGCAAGCCTCCCAACCTGCCGCGAACGATAAACATGAACATGGCGCATCAGATAAATAAATCAAGTGGATTTATTTATTGACAAGCGGATTGAATCCGTGTTGGCTAAAAGGCGAAGTCGGACTTTTGGTGCAAGAAGCCCCGCGGTCTCGATCTTCTTGGAAAGTGTCACTGCCCTTGGCGGTAACCGCATTTGGGCTTGTTCTGGGAGGAACACAATGAAGAAATCACTCGTACTCTCGATGCTCGGCGCTTTGGCGCTCGGCGTTGCCTCAGTTTCGACGGCACAGGCAGCCGGCGGCGCATGCCTTATCACCAAGAACAACACCAACGCTTTCTTCGTGAAGATGAAGGAAGGCGCGGAGCAGGCCGCCACTGCTGCCGGTCTGGAATTCCAGGCATACGCAGGTGTGACCGATGGCGACGCCGGCCCGCAGATTGAAGCCATTGAGAACTGCATTGCAGCTGGCGCAAAGGGCATTCTCATTACGGCGTCGAACGACTCTGTCATTCCCGCGCTCAAGAAGGCGCGTGAAGCCGGCATTCTGGTCATCGCCCTCGACACCCAGATCGGTGACAAGGACGCTGCAGACACCACGTTCGCAACCGACAACTTCCAGGCCGGCATCCTGATCGGCCAGTGGGCAAAGGCGACGATGGGCGACAAGGCAGCCGATGCCAAGATCGGCATGCTCGACATCAACAAGGACAATATCTCGGTTGACGTTCAGCGTGACACCGGCTTCCTCACGGGCTTCGGCATTGAAGTGCCTGACCTGAAGGTTCTCGGCTCGGAGAAAGATCCGCGCGTGATTGGCCATGAACAGTCGGATGCCAATCCGGAAGGCGGCCTGAAGGCGGTTGAAAACCTGCTGCAGAAGAACCCGGACATGAACGTGATCTACACGATCAACGAGCCGGCTGCAGAAGGTGGCTACCAGGCGATGAAGGCCGCAGGCAAGGAAACGCAAGCCATCATCGTTTCAGTTGATGGCGGCTGCCCGGGTGTCAAGAGCGTGAAGGAAGGCATCATCGGCGCGACCTCCATGCAGTTCCCGCTGCTGATGGCATCCAAAGGTATTGAAGCCATTGTCGCTTTCGCCAAGGATGGTACCAAGCCGGTGAACTCGGAAGGCCTCGACTTCTTCAACACCGGTGTGGAACTCATCACGGACAAGCCGGTCGATGGCGTTCCCTCCATCACCTCGGAAGAGGGCCTGAAGAAGTGCTGGGGCTGATACTTTAGCCTTACTTAGCAGTTGAATTACGTGAAGGGCGGCTGTTAAAGTCGCCCTTTATGCTGAGGGAAAGAGTATCTAGAAGCAAGGGGAGGACAAACTATGAGCGATCCGGGACAACCCACGAAAGTGGTGTCAGACTTTGAAAGCACCTTGGACAAAGCAGATGCCAAAGTTGCCAGCTTTGAAAAAGCAGGTGCCACCCCTCTGGAAAAGCTGCGTGGCTTTTTGCATACCAATCCAACGGCTATTCCAGTTTTCGTCCTCGTTCTAAGCATTTTATTTTTTGGCGTCGCGGCTGGCGGCCGTTTCTTTTCGCCAACCAATCTTTCGCTTATTCTTCAGCAAGTGACAGTAACTGGCATCATTGCCATAGCCCAGACCGTCATCATTCTGACAGCGGGCATCGATCTTTCGGTTGGAGCCATCATGGTTTTGGCCTCGATCATCATGGGCAAACTGGCGGTTCAGTCCGGTTTGCCAGATCCGATCGCCATTTTCATCGGCCTCGCCGCTGGTGGCCTCATGGGCTACATCAACGGGTTCCTGGTTACGCGGCTGCGATTGCCGCCTTTTATCGTTACGCTGGGAACTTTGAATATTTTCGCAGCCCTGAAGCTGTGGTACTCCCATTCGGAGTCCATTCGCGCCTCGGACACCGAGGCGGCTGCGCCCATGCTGATATTCTTTGGCAACAAGTTCAGCATATTTGGTGCCAGTGTCACCTATGGTGGCATTGCCCTCATCCTGCTGGCGATAGGGATGTGGTACGCACTGAACTGGACGGCATGGGGCCGGCACGTTCATGCGATCGGGGATGATCCGGATGCTGCAAGCCTTGCAGGCATCGAAACCGACAAGGTGCTTCGTTCGGTCTACGTCGTGGCAGGGGTCATCTGTGCGTTCGGCGCATGGATACTCATCGGCCGCGTCGGCGGCACGGTGACGCCGCTCGCCGGAGCAACCGCCAACCTTGATTCCATCACGGCTGTGGTGATCGGCGGCACGTCGCTGTTCGGCGGGCGTGGCTCAATCGTCGGCTCGGTGCTTGGCGCGCTGATTGTGGGCGTATTCCGCAACGGCCTGTCGCTGTCCGGCGTCGATGTCCTCTGGCAGGACTTCACAGTTGGCATTCTCATCATCGCCGCTGTGGCAATCGATCAGTGGATCAGAAAGGTTTCGGCGTAAGATCATGGCAAAATCAGCAAAAACCATCACAACGACAAAAGCCAAGCCTGCTCCGGCCAAACCTGCTCTGACCAAAGCTGCTCCGGCCAAAACTGTTGCGGCCAAGCCTGTTGCGGCAAAGTCGGTGCCAGCCAAAGCGGTCGCATCCAAGGCACCGGTTGCCAAAGCTGCAGCGCCCAAGGCGACTCCGGTCAAAGTTGCAGCAGCAAAGGCTGCGGCTGCAAAAGCAACAACTGCCAAGCCAGCACCCGTAAGAGCGAGCGCTGCCTCTGCGCCTGTGGCCGCGACTGTTGCAGCGCCTGCTGCGGTCATGACAAAGACCGTCGAGCCAATCTTGACCGCACGCGGCCTTGTAAAGCGCTATGGCCGCGTGACCGCGCTTGATGATGCGGACTTCGATCTCAACCCCAACGAAATCCTTGCTGTCATTGGCGACAATGGCGCAGGCAAATCCTCGCTCATCAAGGCAATATCCGGAGCGGTGATACCTGACGAAGGCGAGATCAGGATTGATGGCAACCCGATACGGTTCAAGTCGCCGATGGAAGCGCGGGCGGCGGGCATCGAGACGGTTTACCAGAATCTTGCGCTGTCTCCTGCGCTGTCCATCTCCGACAACATGTTCCTTGGCCGCGAGATCCGGCGTGAGGGCTTCATGGGCAAGTGGTTAAAGATGCTGGACCGCACGGCGATGGAAAAACGCGCGCGTGACAAGCTGACCGAGCTTGGCCTGATGACCATTCAAAACATCAGCCAGCCGGTGGAATCGCTCTCAGGCGGCCAGCGTCAGGGCGTTGCAGTGGCACGCGCGGCGGCGTTCGGATCCAAGATGGTGATTATGGATGAGCCGACAGCTGCCTTGGGTGTCAAGGAATCGCGGCGTGTTCTGGAGTTGATCCTTGATGTGAAGAGCCGCGGGCTTCCGATCATCCTGATCTCGCACAACATGCCGCACGTGTTTGAAGTGGCGGACCGGATTCACATCCATCGGCTCGGCAAGCGGCTTTGTGTCATCAATCCGAAGGACTTTTCCATGTCGGATGCAGTGGCGTTCATGACTGGTGCCAAGGAGCCGCCGAAGGAACTTCTGGCAAATTGACCAAGGCTGACACCAAACCGGAAAACAACGACGGACCGGCGGTGGACACCATCGCCGGTCTTGTTGATTTGATCCTCGCCAAGGCGGGAAACAGCGAGCGTTTCATCGTCGCCCTCGCCGGTCCGCCTGCTGCCGGCAAGTCAACGATTGCCGCTCGAATCGTGGACGAATTGCGTGCGAAAAATGAGCGAACCTCGTGCGTCCCGATGGACGGATTCCATTATGATGACGCGGTGCTCGACGCGCTTTCCTTGCGCGACCGCAAGGGTTCACCGCCGACTTTTGACGTTGCCGGATTTAAGGTGCTGCTGAAGCGCTTGAAAGCGCGCGAGCCGGATGTTGCCATTCCGCATTTTGACCGCGCGCTTGAGCTGTCCCGTGCGGCGGCGGAACTTGTCAGCGCTGATACCAGATTTCTGATTGTCGAAGGCAATTACCTGTTTCTGGACTATGCACCCTGGACGTCGCTGCGGCCGCTGTTTGACTTGACGGTCTTGCTGGATGTTCCAATCGACGAGCTCGACCGGAGGCTCGTTGCGCGATGGGACCATTTTGGCCGCGACAAGGATGAGGCGAGAAAGTGGATCGACAGCAATGATCTGCCCAATATTCGCCATGTCATTGATCGAAGTATCGTTACAGATATACGTTACGCACCGGCCTGATTCTCCCTCCCCCGCCGGTGCATCCATTCCGAACTGGACCCTCCATGCATCCCGGCGTTCTGACTGCCTTGGCAGCCTATTTCTTTTTTTGCATCTGTGATTCTTTCATCAAGGCAATCGGCCCCGGCACCAGCGTCTTCCAAATCGGGTTCTTCATCACCTTCTTCTCGTTCGCGCCGGTGCTTGCATTCACGCTCAGGCATGATCCTTTGTCGGCCATTTTCAAGATGAACCGGCCCTGGCTTGTTGCCGGACGGGCAACGGCGGGCATCGCGGCGGGGATGTTCGCGTTTTACACATTCACCCACCTGCCGTTTGCCGAATCCTATGCGCTGATCTTTCTGGCACCGGTGTTTGTGACAATTCTTTCAATCTTTTTTCTGGATGAGAAAGTGCGTGTCTGGCGCTGGAGTGCAGTTGCCATCGGTTTGATCGGTGTCTGGGTGGTGGTGCGGCCGGGCTTCCGCGAAATCCAGCTTGGACACGTGACGGCGATCATTGCTGCGATGATGGGCGCGACTTCGTTCATCTTCCTGCGCAAGCTTGGTCAGAGCGAGCGGCGGATCACGCTGATCGGCGTTGTCTTGTTCGCGTCCGTCATTGTCAACGGCATCCTGATGATCCCGCAATTTCATATGCCAAG
>JANMQE010000516.1:0-4703 GCA_031370195.1 Phyllobacteriaceae bacterium | reverse complement strand
ACCCCCACCCCAGCCCTCCCCACAAGGGGGAGGGGGTTTTGGGCAGTGCTGTCGGCGAACAAAACTGAGACATGCTGACCCCTAAAACTGGTAGCGGCGCAGCCGCGTTTGGATGAGGAAGAGGTAGACGCAGACGCCGGTGAGGATGATCAGGAACATCACTGACGCAATCGTCGAGCCCATGTTCGGATCGCCCACCTGCAGCTGGAAGCCGAAGAAGGTGCGGTAGAGGAAAGTGCCGAGAATATCCGTGGCATAGTTCGGCCCGGCGAGCGCACCCTGCATTGTGTAGACGAGGTCGAAGGCGTTGAAATTGCCGACAAACGTCAGCACCGAAATGATGCCGATGGTTGGCAGGATGAGCGGCAGTTTGATTTTCCAGAATTGAGTAGCGCCGGTAATGCCGTCGCATTCGGCGGCTTCAAGAACCTCGTCGGGGATGGACAAAAGCGCGGCGTAGATCAGCATCATCGGAATGCCAACGAATTGCCAGACCGAGACGAGCGCGACTGTGGTGAGCGCATAGGCTTCCTTGCCGAGCCATGGCGCGAACAGGCTTTTCAGGCCGATGGCGTCCAGCATGTTGGGTGCGACGCCCCAGATCGGCGACAGGATCAGCTTCCAGATAAAGCCGACGATGACGAAGGACAGCAGCGTCGGCACGAATATTGAGGTGCGGTAGGCCGAGCTGAAGCGGAGCTTCGGGTTGGACAGGATGGCGGCAAGCAGAATGCCGATAGGGTTTTGCACCAGCATGTGGATGACGAAGAACCAGCAATTGTTGCCGAGCGCATTCCAGAAGGATGCCGACCAGCGCTCATCGCCAAACAGGGTGCGGAAATTGTCGAGCCCGGAGAAAGTGCCGTTGTTGAAGAACGACATTTGCAGCGTGCCGAACAGCGGCAGGATCATGATGATCGTGTAGACAGCGACAGCCGGGGCGAGGAACACCGGGATGTGCCAGCGGGTGGGGGATTTTGTGGGGGCTGCTGCTGGCATAGGTGTGGGTCCGATGTTGGTCATCTTCGAGGCATGGAGCTGCCCCTCATCCGGCGCTGCGCGCCACCTTCTCCCCGCAAGAGGCGGGGAGAAGTAAATCGCGGAGCTTTTGCGATCAGCCCTTCTGCGGGGCGTACCAGCTTGCCAAACCGTCTTGCAGGCGCTTGCCTGCGGCTTCTGGCGTTTCCGAGCCCTTGATGACGTTGGCGGAGGCGTTCCACGTTTCGTTTTCAAGGTTTGGCGTGCCGCGCGACAGGATCTGGTAGGTCGAGCGGATCGACGATTTGCACTTGGAGCGCCAGGAGACCATTTCCTGGGCGATCGGGTCGTCAAGCTTTACGGCCTCGTTTGACAGCGGGAAGAAGCCCGGCAGAGCATTGGCGTAGAGCGTGGCGAACTCGGGGGAGGAGACCCAGTTGAGGAAGGCCTTGGCCTGATCCGGATGGGCGGTCTTGGCGTTCATGCCGACGGCGATGTCGGTATGGTCCGAGATGTAGCAGGTGTCACCGGCGTTCACGACCGGCGGGTTGAAGGCGCCCATCTTGAACTTGGCCTGCGTGTTGAAACCGGAGATTTCCCACGATCCTGCCGGATAGATGGCGGCGCGGCCGAGCGTGAACAGGTTCTGGCTGTCCGGATAGGTCTGGGCTTAGAAGCCATCGCCGAGATAGGGCTTCCACTTGGCAAGCGTTGCGTAAGGAGCAACCCAATCGGCATCGGTCAGCTTCTGCTCGCCCTTGATGAGAGCATTTCGGCCTTCCTCGCCCTTCCAGTAGTTGGGGCCGATGTTGTTGTAGCCCATGGTCGCGGCTTCCCACTGGTCGTTGGTGCCCATCGCCATTGGAATGTAGGTGCCGTCCGCCTTGATCTTGTCGAGCGCGGCGAAGAATTCCGCTTCAGTTGCCGGAACGGCAATGCCGAGCTTGTCGAACGCGTCCTTGTTGTAGATGAAGCCATGGATGACGGATGCCATCGGCACGCAGAACGGGTTGGCACCATCGTCGGTGATCCAGGCAGATTTGGCGACGTCAGAAAAGTTCTTCATGCCGTCAAGGTCTTTGAGCGAGGCCAGATAGCCCTTGTCATAAAGCGCCAGCGAGGCATCGAACGGGCGGCAGGTGATGAGATCGCCAGCCGAGCCGGCTTCGAGCTTGGAGTTCAAAGCGGCATTGTATTCGGTTGGCGCGGACGGGGTGAACTTGACCTTGATGCCGGGATTCTTGGCTTCAAAGGCAGGGATCAGCTTGTCCTGCCAGATGGCAAGATCGTCATTGCGCCAGCTTTCGATGGTCAGCGTCACGTCCTCGGCAAAGGCCGGAGCGGCAATGCCGCAGATGGCGGTGGCCATCATGAGGGATTTGGCAAATCTTGATGTCATGGTCGTGCTCTCCACTGTGGTTTATGATTCTTGCGTGTCTTCACTGGACACGGGCGATTTCCGAAAGCGCCGGACGCAACATGTGCCCGGTTCTTTCCAGAAGTGTTTCGGCCTGCAGCCTGTCTCTGGCACCGCGGGCCAGCAAAATGGCGCTCTTGACTGCGCCTCCTGCCAGATCAAGATAGTCTGTCGCCTCGTCCATTGTGCAGCCGGATATGGCGGCGACAATGTCTTGCGAACGGCGTTTGAGCTTCGCATTGTCGGCACGCAGATTGACCATCAACCCGTCATGCACATGGCCGAGTTTCATGGCCATCAATGTGGACATCATGTTCAGCGCGATCTTCTGCGCAGTGCCCGCCCCCATGCGTGTTGATCCTGCAAGGATTTCGGGAGGTGTTGGAAGCAGGACTGGAAAATCTGTCAATTGCAGCAAGGGCGAATCGGCATTGTTGGCAATGCCGGCAGTTTTGGCACCGGCAGTCCTGGCGGCATCAACGGCGGCGAGCGCATAAGGCGTGGTGCCGCTTGCGGACAGGGCAATGAGCAGGTCGCGGCTCGTGATGCCGTGTGAAATCACGTCAAACCGCGCTTGCGCCTTGTCGTCTTCGACACCGCCAACCATGTCGGCAAGTGCGGCAACGCCGCCCGCGAACAGGATGATGACACGATCCGGCGAAATGCCGAACGTGCCCGGAATTTCCAAAGCGTCAGCCAAGGCCATCAGACCCGAACTGCCAGCGGCGGCATAAAAGAGCCGCCCGCCATTGCGGAGTGTTGCGGCAGCCGCGTCCGAGATATTTGCGATGGCATCCAACGACGCGCGCACGGATTGGGCGGCGCTGACCTGCCCGTCGAGCAACAGGCCAAGCGCTTCCAAAGGATCGCGCTCGTCGATCCCTTTCGCCCTCAAATCCCGGCTTTCCGTGCTCGTCGCCATTCTGCCTGCCTCCATTGGCGGATAATGCCAAAAAAATACCACTTGGCAAGAGGCTATTTACGTTTTTGTTAACATTTGTTTTCAGAAATCTGATTAGTGCAATAAAATCAATGTGATAAAATTTGTCTGGCGTTAACAGAAATTAGCGCTTGGTATTTGGTATTTTATTGGTATTATAACTTTGGAGGTTCATATGGCTTGTATTGAACGGTTTTTACCGTCATGCGGTTACGCGCGCTGGCTAGGCGCATTGGCGGTTTCAGATGCCTGATACGCTCGCATCCGTGTTTGCGCCGGACACCACGCCCGCAGGATCGGGCGGGCCGATTTATTTGCGCGTTGCACGCCGGATTGAAAGCGCAATCAAGCGCGGTGTGATCAAGCCGGGCGAGGCGCTGCCGTCTGAGCGCGATATCGCTTCCATGGCCGATATTTCCCGCGTGACTGTGCGCAAAGCGGTGCAGGATCTGGTGCGCACCGGGCTTTTGGTGCAGCGGCATGGATCCGGCACGTTTGTCACGCCCAAGGTTGACCGGGTCGAGCAGTCGCTGTCGCAGCTGACTTCTTTCACTGAGGACATGGCGCGGCGCGGCAAAGCCGTGCGGTCGCTATGGCTTGAGCGCGGCGTGTTTGCGCCTTCGCCGGAGGAGACAGTCGTTCTGGGCCTGTCGGCGGGCGAGCGCGTGTCACGGGTCAATCGCTTGCGCATGGCTGACGACACGCCGCTTGCCATTGAGCGTGCGTCGATGTCTGTTGCCTCCCTGCCCGATCCCGGCCAAGTTGAAATTTCGCTTTATGCGGCGCTGGAGGCACAGGGGTGCCGCCCGGTGCGGGCCATCCAGCGCATCTCTGCCATCAGCCTTGATGAGGCGGACGCAAGACTTCTGGATATTGAGCCTGGAAGCGCTTGCCTGAAAATCGAGCGGATATCCTATCTGCCTTCGGGCCGGGTGGTGGAATTCACCCGTTCGCTTTATCGCGGCGACGCCTATGATTTCGTCGCCGAACTCAGATTGCAGGAACACTGAATGAGCGAACACGGCACAATAGCAAAATCGCAGATGCGACGGGAGATCGACGAAATCCCGGACGCGGCAGCGCGCCTGATTGACGGTTCGGCGTCTGCCGTGGCGGACATCGGCGCGGAATTGCGCAAAACTGATCCTACCTTTGTGACAACGATTGCGCGCGGCTCGTCGGACCATGCGGCGGCGTTTCTGAAATATGCCATTGAACTTGAGACCGGCCTTCCAGTTGCTTCGCTTGGACCGTCCATCGCATCTGTCTATGGCAAGCAGATGCGGATGGCGCGGTCCGCGACCTTTGCGGTTTCGCAATCGGGCAAGAGCCCCGACATATTGGCGATGGTTGCCAACGCACGGCGAG
>JANMQE010000510.1:0-3022 GCA_031370195.1 Phyllobacteriaceae bacterium | reverse complement strand
GTTTCAACCGAATCCTAAGCATTGCCGCGCATAGCTTTCTTCCAGCCATCTGTGAGACAAGCCATGAAGCGCATGACTGCCGCCTTTTTCAATTCCATCGCCGCGTGGAACCATCTTATCCGCAGCGAGCGGGCGTTTCAGGAAGAGGCCATTGCGCTGGCTGCCGCCATTCCTGCTGCGTTTTTCGCCACGAGTGATGGCTGGACGCGGCTTATCCTGATCGCTGTGGTCATGCTGGTGATGATCGTCGAAGTGCTCAACACCGGCATTGAAGCGGCCTGCGATGCGTTGAGCCGGGAGTTTCACGCTGACATCAAGATTGCCAAGGACTGCGGCTCGCTGGCTGTCTTGATGTCGATTCTCATTGCTGGGTCTGTATGGGCGCTGACACTTTGGCGGTTGTACGTTTCCTGAACGACAGGCTTTGAAACCCATACAATTTTAACCATCCGCTTCTATCGTGGGATTGTTCGCCGCGTACCGGCTCCACGGATGGCTTTTCTTCATGCAAGCAGCACTCAAACACACCGCTCCGGCGTCCGCCAACGGTCGGCCGATTGATCTGGCGCATCTGACGCGCCAAACCATGGGCGACCGCGCCCTCGAGACTGAAATCCTCGGACTGTTTGCCAAACAAATGTCCGGTGCGCGCGCTTCGATGGGCAATGCGAATGCAGACGAGCGCAAGCGCCTCGCTCACACGATAAAGGGCACGGCACGCTCGGTCGGTGCGTTTCCGGTCGCCGATGTTGCCGAACGCATCGAGAAAGCGCCGCTGAATTCGCGATTGCTTGCCGATCTTGGCGATGAAATCGCCCATGTGCTGGACTTCATCGCGGCCATAAACCGCTGACTGCCTGCGCCGGATTGGCGGATTGACTTGAAATTGAAAACCGCTAGAGCGACGGGGACAAACTTTCCCGAGGTTTTCGCATGACAAAACTGACCTTTATCGCCTTTGACGGCACGCGCATCGATGTGGACGCAGTCAACGGTTCGACCGTGATGGAAAACGCCATCCGCAATCAGGTTCCCGGCATTGAGGCGGAATGCGGCGGCGCTTGTGCCTGCGCGACCTGCCATGTCTATGTCGATGACGCCTGGGTCGAGAAGACCGGCAAACCTGCGGCAATGGAAGAGGACATGCTCGATTTTGCCTTTGATGTGCGTCCGACCTCGCGCCTGTCCTGCCAGATCAAGGTCAAGGACGAGCTGAACGGCCTTGTGGTGTCAATCCCTGAGCGTCAGGCCTGAAAGCGGCATAATATTCCGCTGCGCTCCGGCCTTGCAGAAATCATTTCCTTTCGCGGCCAAGCCAAGTGCGGTTAATGCGCTGCACGTTTCCACGTTGCATTCTGATTGATTGAACGGACACTAGAGCCATGAGCACCCAGATCGAAACCGACGTCGTCATCATCGGGGCAGGGCCTGTCGGCCTGTTCGCCGTGTTCGAGCTTGGGCTCTACGATCTCAAATGTCATCTGATCGACATCCTCGTCCGTCCGGGCGGCCAGTGCGCCGAGCTTTATCCGGAAAAGCCGATCTACGACATTCCGGCTTGGCCGGAGATTTCGGGGCAGGGCCTCACCGACAAGCTCATGGAGCAGATCAAACCGTTCCATCCGGAGTTCCATTTCAATCGCATGGTCTCCGAACTTTCAAAGCAAGAAGACGGCCGCTTCCGCACCGTGACGGACGAAGGCGAGGTCTTCCTGTCCAAGGTCGTGGTCATTGCGGCAGGCGGCGGCTCCTTCCAGCCCAAGCGCCCGCCGGTGCCGGGCATCGAGGCGTTTGAAGGCAAGAGCGTGTTTTATTCCGTGCGCCGCATGGAAGAGTTCCGCGGTCAGGATGTGCTGATCGTTGGCGGCGGCGATTCTGCGCTCGACTGGACGCTGAACCTTTATCCCGTCGCCAAGAGCGTCACGTTGATGCACCGCCGTCCCGAGTTCAAGGCTGCGCCGGACAGCGTCAAGAAAATGTTCGCGCTGGTCGATGAAGGCAAGATGCGGTTTGAGCCTGGCCAGCTCTCATCTCTGCAAGGCGAAGACGGCCAACTGTCGTCGGTGACCATCAAGACCAGCGACGGCGAAATAGTCATCAACGCTACCCGCATGCTGCCATTCTTCGGCCTGACGATGAAGCTCGGTCCGGTCGCCGAGTGGGGCCTCAATCTTGAGCAGAACCTCATTCACGTCGATACCGAAAAGTTCGAGACCAACGTCCCCGGCATCTTCGCCATCGGCGACATCAACTGGTATCCGGGCAAGCTGAAGCTCATTCTCTCCGGCTTCCACGAAGCCGCCCTGATGACTCAAGCCGCCAAGCGCATCTGCAATCCGGGCGAACGCATCGTGTTCCAGTACACGACATCATCGACGAATTTGCAGAAGAAGCTGGGTGTGCAGTAGTTTGAAATCATTGGCTTCACGTGAAGGTTGTTGTAGTCTCCAATAGGTTGGAGATTGGCCATGATTTATGTTTGCCTGACAAAAGAAGATGATGCGCGTCTTGCAGCGGCCGCCAAACGGTTGGGAAAGAGCAAAGCCGCGTTCGCACGGGAGGCGATCGAATCCAGGTTGCCAATTCTGGAGCGGCAGGCAGTTGAAAAGGCTGGCGGCATTGAAACTGATGATCATTGCCAAATCTAGATTTTAAGGCTTGCCACTGGAATTCCCTCTCAGAGTTACGAATTTGCGATTCTAAGAAGTCGTGCGGCCTCAATCGGGGCGGACCGTTAAACTTGTCTAGACCAATGAAATTCAGTCTTAAGTTGCATGTGTAATTGATCATCGCAGTATCTGGAAAGGATTTGCGTTGAGCAGGAAGGTGCGGAGATTTTGGTCGCGGGGGACGCCAATCGCGTTGATGGAGCTCGCACTGGGGCTGGCCATGTTGCTCGCTTGCCTTTACTGGTTCTTCTTCCGAACGATTTTCGGCACCATTATTCTCGTCCTGTTCTTGCTTACTTTTAAGCAATGAGCGGATCTAGCTAGGCAATTTCAATGCTTTGGCAACTCGCCCA
>JANMQE010000433.1:0-5215 GCA_031370195.1 Phyllobacteriaceae bacterium | reverse complement strand
ATCATTGAGCCCTATCTCATCCAGCAAGGCTTTTTGCAGCGCACGCCGCGCGGGCGGGTTTTGGCGGCCAACGCGTGGCGGCATCTGGGAATGGAAGCGCCACGGGATTTGGCACAGCAGGCGCTGCTGTTTGAGGAGGAGTGAGCAAAATCTCCTAAAGTAGGCCCACTTGCAGTCGCAGTTTGACGCGCATCTGTCACTCGCGCGGCTTGCAGTGTTGACATGCCGCCCATTCACAGGGCCCGAACCAAGTGATCAGCCGCCGCACTTTCCTGAAACTCGTCGGCCGTCTTATAATGCTTGGCGCATCACTTCTGGCATATGCTTCCTTTGTCGAGCCCATGCTTCTCACGCGTATCAAGCGCTATGCACTCACACCACCCAAATGGACCGACGGGCTCCGCCTGAAAGTAGCCGTGATTGCGGATGTTCATGCCTGCCGTCCGTGGATGACGCCGGAACGTATCGCGGGCATTGTCAAAGAAACCAATGCGCTTGGGGCTGATGTGATCGTGCTGCTTGGGGACTATGTCGCTGGTACGCGCTGGGTTACCGACTGGGTTCATTCATCCGAATGGGCACCCGAGCTTGGAAAGCTTGAAGCGCCGCTCGGCGTTCATGCCATTCTCGGCAATCACGACTGGTGGGAGGACCGGACGGCGCAGCGCAATGGGAAGGGGCCGATCTTTGCGCGCAAGGCACTCGAAGCCGCTGGCGTTTCTGTCTATGAAAATGAAGTTGTGCGGCTAGAAAAAGACGGGAAAGGTTTTTGGCTTGCTGGACTTGGCGACCAGATCGCGCTGCTGCCGGGGCGAAAGTTTGGACCTAAGGGTTGGCGTGGCGTGCATGACCTCGCAGGGACGCTGAACAGGGTAACGACTGACGAACCGGTCATTCTGCTTGCCCACGAGCCAGACATATTTCCGAAGGTTCCTGACAGGGTTTCACTGACCCTCTGCGGTCATACGCATGGCGGTCAAGTGCGTCTGCTTGGCTGGTCGCCAATCGTGCCTTCCAGGTATGGAAATCGCTACGCTTACGGTCACATCGATGAAGATGGCCGTCATTTGATTGTCTCAGGCGGTCTGGGGTTTTCAATTCTGCCTGTTCGATTTGGAGTCAGGCCGGAGATCTTGGTGCTTGAGCTTGGAGCCAACGACGGGAGTATCTGAATGGCTGTAGCACAGCGTTTGCCCTAACGCGCCCCCACAATCTTCGCCGGCAGATACACGATCGACGAAAGCAAATCGCCCGCCACACCCAGGCTGTCGCCGACCAACCCCGCCTTGTTGCCTTGCGCCTTTTCCAGCGTGGTCAGGTTCAGGCCGCCATTGACCAAGTTGATCAGCATTTCAGAGTTGGCAAATGTCGAGTGGCTGAGTTTGTCGCCCTTGTTGCGCAGGGTGGCGATGTCGAGGACGATCAGGCCTTGCTTGACAAGTTCGTCCTTGTTGGAGCCGCCGCCGACGCGGGGGTGGCCGCCGCGCAGGTTTCCGGAGAGTTTGAGCGCTCTGTCTTCTTGCGAGACCAGCACGATCATTGCCTTGGGGCGCGTGGTGAGCGCCGCCAATTGTGTGCGGAACACATCGACATCAATGTCCGGCGCGGCGAGGATCAGCGCGTCGATTTTTGCGATGGTGGCAGTGTCGCCGGTCAGCGCCAGCGTGCGCACGGCTTCCATGGCGACGAAGGTTCCCATCGAATGGGCGAGAACGATGATGGAGTCCGGCTTTGCGGCAGCGGCTATCTTCAGGGTTTTGGTCAGGCCGCCGCGGGCAAATTCGGCGCTGTCGCGGTCGTAGAGATAGAGCGCGGCGTTGTGGGCTGACGGCCATGAATAATTTATCGCGACGCCCGGTATTTTGTAATCGTGATGCAGTTGCGCTGCCGAGAAAAGCCCGCCGGCGAAGCTGACATTGTAACCGTGGGTGAAGATGAAGATTGAGCGTTGACCTGCCGGGCGCGCGGCGAGTGCGGCACGCAGACGCGCTGCGAACACAGCCTCATCATCCGTCAGCGTGGCGGCGGTGACGCCGAAGTCACGGGCGAGGTCCGGCTTGCCTTCCGGAGGTTTGATCGTGCCGGGCTCGCGGTTGAGCGGCACGGAAACGGTGATGTCAGCGAAATGCAGCGCATCGGACCGGTCGCCGCCAAAGAGAAGGGATTTGTCTGACAATGGTTTGCGGCTGGTCACCACCATCACCTGCCCGGACGAGGCAAGCGTTGCGTTAGCGGGCAAAATCTGGCCGATTTCGGTGGGTCCGGTGACACACGCGGCCAAAAGCAGACTGAGCAGCAGTACGGAAATGGCTCGCAACATGGGAACAATCAATCCTTTGGGTTGCGGGTTTCATACCTTGGCAAGTGCCGCGAGGCAATGAAATCAGTCTGTCAGTTGCTTGATAAATGGCTCAACTGGATCGCCATTCCAGCCGCGCAGCAGACCGAATGCGCCGCTGTAGGAGAAGGCCGCCCAGCGAAATCCGTGTTTTTCAGCGCGGCCCACTTGCGCCTTGTAATAGGCCAGCCGGTCCTTCTGCGGCATCTCATAAGGATTGTCATATTCCTGGCGGATCATGCCAAACTCGCCGAGAATGATGTCGGCGGGATTGACACTGTTCGTCTTCGCCCAACCGGCCGCGATGTCGAAGGACCGGTCCATTTCGGAGTCCAATCCGTCCTTCGTGGCGATCTTGGCGATCTCCTCGTCAAGATAGTCCAAGTGGCCAGCACGCCGGTCTTTTGGCGCGTCTTTTCTGATGCGCTCGCGGATGGTGTCGAGCGCCTCTTCAAGCTGCGGCTTTGATGCCTCGTGCAACGGGAATGGCAGACCATAAACATGCGGCATGAAATCGCCCGCCCATGTGGCACCCTGGTGGGTGAGAATGAACGGGTCATATGAATGGAATGACCAGATCAGATTGTCATCCGGAAAATCAGCGGCATTGATTTTGGCCAGCCCTTCGGCCCCGCCCCAGCATGCGCCGGAAAGCACCAGCGTCAATTTTGTTGCGGAAGAACGGGCGGCGGCGAAGGCCTGTTTCATCATATCCGGCCAATTGTTTGTGCCGTCGCTTTCGCAGTCGATGGTTGGCTCGTTGAACAATTCGAGCGCGACGCGCTTGGGGTCTTTGTCCTTTATGGATGTTGCGATGCGGCGCAGGAATTTGAGATAGGCGTCGAATTTTGCCGGATCAGCCAGAATTTCGTCTGTGCCGATGGAGCGCTCGCCGGCTGGAATGGTGTGGATATCGACGAGCACAGCAAGGTCTGCATCAAACGCGAAATCGACTGCGGCTGCGGCCTGTTCGTAAAGCTGATCCTGCAGCGCCACAGAGACGTCTGACAGAAATGGTGCCGGGTCTATTGGCAGGCGCACGAAATCAACACCGCTGTCTTTCAGGGCGCGCAATTCGTCCGTGCCGATGTAGCGCTTCCATTCGGGGAAGGGCAGCAGCACTTTTTCATCGCCCCACGTGCTTTCTTGTGGCCATGTATCCCAGATGTCGAGCGATATGCCGCGACGTCCTTCAAATGTTGCGGCGCTTGCGGCAATGGCTGAGGCTACTAGGATGAAGAGCGCGAGCAGAGGTTTCATTTTGCCAATCCGGGGTTCATGGCGCATATACGGCCAATTGCATGATGCGGGAAATGGCAATGTCTGATCTTGGTAAAGGGCTGGCGGGCGAACTGACCGATTTCGGCCACCGGCTGTTGCAGCGGGTCTATTACGAGGACACGGATTTCACCGGGATTGTCTATCACGCCCGCTATTTGCACTTCTTTGAGCGAGGCAGGACGGATTATCTCAGGCTCTCCGGCGTGCATCATACCGAGCTTGATAACGGCGCGCATGGCGAGCGGCTGGCCTGGATTGTCCGGCGCATCGAAATTGATTTCAAATCTCCCGCCCGGATTGATGATGTTTTGACGATAGAAACGCGGACTTTGTACATTTCCGGAGCGCGGATTGTGATGGGACAGATGATCTTGCGCGACGGACAAGAACTGGCGGCTGCAAAGGTCGAAGCGGCGCTGGTCAATGGCGACGGGCGGCCAAGACGGTTCCCGAAAGAGTGGAGCCAAGTCTTCCTGCCCAAGCCTGCGATGCCCCAATCATAACCCATCCTTAACCATAACCGGCCATGAATGAGCGTGTGGAGACAGGCGCGGAATCCCCGCGTCTTGTTTTCACCAAATTTAGCGGAAAGAAGCACGCCATCGCGGGGTTATGCGTTGGCCGGGCCCAAAATATCCGCAAGGCGCGCATGGACCGCCCGGCCAAAACAGCCGGGCGTTTGGATTCGAGGATACTGGCAATGGAAGAAATCGCACTGGCCGCCCCTACGGTGGACATGTCGCTGTGGGGATTGTTTATACAGGCCGGGTGGATCGTCAAACTGGTGATGATCGGCCTTATCGGCGCGTCGGTGTGGACTTGGGCGCTGGTCATCGAAAAGACGATGTCGTTCTCGCGCATGCGCCGGGCGCTTGACCGGTTTGAGCAGGTGTTCTGGTCCGGCCAGTCTCTTGAAGAATTATACCGCACGCTTGCTGATCGAAACACGATCGGAATGGGCTCGATTTTTGTCGCCGCGATGCGCGAATGGAAGAAGAGCTTTGAGCGCGGTGCGCGCTCGCCCATCGGCCTGCAGATGCGTATTGAAAAGTCGATGGACGTGGCGCTGACGCGCGAGATGGAAACGCTTGAGGCAAGATTGACGTCGCTGGCCACCATTGGCTCGGCAGGTCCGTTTGTCGGCCTGTTTGGCACCGTCATCGGCATCATGACCTCGTTCATGTCGATTGCCGCATCGAAGAATACCAATCTTTCCGTCGTCGCGCCGGGCATCGCCGAAGCGCTGCTCGCCACCGCCATCGGCCTTGTTGCCGCCATTCCGGCGGTTATTGCCTACAACAAGCTGCATTCGGACGCTGCCAAGATCGGTTCGCGGCTCGAAGGCTTTGCTGATGAATTCTCCGCCATTCTTTCGCGGCAAATTGACGAGAAGATTGCCCGTCAGGGCTGAAGCGGAGACACTTTCTTATGGGCATGTCATCTGCCAACAATTCCGGCAAGCGCAGCCGCCGCCGCAGGGGGCGCGGCTCGGGCGGCGTGATGAGCGAAATCAACGTGACGCCGATGGTCGATGTGATGCTGGTGCTGTTGATCATTTTCATGATTGCCGCGCCGCTGATGACGGTCGGTGTGCCG
>JANMQE010000392.1:0-3715 GCA_031370195.1 Phyllobacteriaceae bacterium | reverse complement strand
TTTGGCGCTCAAGACAGGAATTTGACCATGGCGGGCCATGCAATTACCCACTACCAGAATGACGCCGGGCATACCGCGATTGAGATTGGTGTGCGCGAATTCATGTGCGTCGGTGCCAATCCGCCGTTCGATCATCCGCATGTCTATATCGACCTTGGCGCGTCGGATGAGAAAGTCTGCCCCTATTGCTCGACGTTGTTCCGCTACAGCGGCGGTCTTGGCGCGCATGAGACAATGCCTGCGGGCTGCGTTTATCATGATCTGGCGGCCTGACCGTCAGTGCCTCAATCGCGCGCCGGAGCCTCAATGACCGGCAGCGCATCTGACACTGCACCAAAGACAGACGCGATCATCGTCGGTGCCGGTATCGCCGGGCTCGCGGCAGCGCTTGCGCTGGCAGGTAAGGGTTACAGGGTCACACTTTGCGAGCGGGCCGAGGCGTTCGAGGAGATCGGGGCCGGTTTGCAGCTTTCTCCCAACGCGACACGCCTGCTGAAGCGCCTCGGTGTTTTGGACACGCTGGTTGGCCGCGCTGTCGTTGTGAAAAGCATCCGCCTGTTGGCCGCCAAATCCGGCAGGACTTTGCTGAACCTTTCGACCGCCGCAAAACCGCAAGCTGACGCTGCGCCGTTTCTGGCAGTCAGCCGGGCGGATTTGCAAGGCGAGATGGTGGCGCAGGTGCTGGACAGTCCATTGATTGCGATCCGTGCGGGGCTGACATTTCAAACGGCGATAGACGCGGGCAAACGTGTCAAGGCCGTTTTCACGCAGGGCGAAGTTCCGATACAGATGGAGGCTGACGTGCTGATTGGTGCCGATGGCGTCTGGTCAGCTGTGCGCACGCTGGTGCCCGGTCATGCACAGACACGGCACTCCGGCTACACCGCCTGGCGCGCCACCGTTCCGGTCAAAAAAGGACTTCCCGCCGCGTTGCGCAATTTGTGCGACCAGCAATCTGTTGGTGCATTTTTATCGTCCGGCGTCCATCTGGTCGCCTACCCCTTGCGACGGGGAACTATGCTCAATCTGGTGCTGATCACGCTTGACATGACCGTTCTTGCCGATGCGCTTGGTGCTTTCGAGCCGGAACTTGCCAGATGCCTTGGTGCGGTCGAAAACTGGCGTTCATGGCCGCTGCACTCCTGCTCCAAGGATGGCGCGTGGACGTCGGGCCGGATTGCCCTGATCGGCGATGCGGCACATGCGATGACACCATTTGCGGCGCAAGGTGCCTGTATGGCTATTGAAGACGGCGTGTCGCTTGCCGATTGTGTGAGCAAAGGCGGTGATGTGGCTGCGGCACTTGTGACCTATGAGCAACTTCGCAAGCCGCGAGTGGCGAAGGTAGCCGCCCGGGGAATGCTCAACCGTTTCGCCTACCATGCGTCAGGGCCCACGGCGCTGGCGCGCAACATCTTCTTTGCGCTGCGTGGCCAAGGTCTGATGCGCCAACTTGACTGGCTTTACCGGCATGATGCCGGATCAGTCTGATTTGGCAATCAGCCGCTTCGGACTGGTCAGGAATTCCGGCGACAGGTACTCATCGATTTCCTTGGCGGTCAGGCTGGTCTCGTTGAGCAACAGCTCGCGCACCGGACGGCGCTCGGCAATCGCCTTCTTGGCAATTTCCGAGCATTTTTCGTAGCCAAGCACCGGCAAAAGCACCGTGACGATGCCGACCGAGTTCATCACCAGCTCGGCGCAGCGCTCGCGGTTGGCCGTAATGCCTTCGATGCAGCGCTCGCGCAGCGTGATTGACGCGTTTGTGAGCAACCGCTGCGATTCGGCGATGCTGTAGCCGATCGTCGGCTCGAACGCGTTGAGTTGCAGCTGACCGCCTTCGGCGCACATGGTGATGGCCAGATCATAGCCGACCACAAGATAGGCTGCCTGATTGACGACTTCGGGTATGACCGGGTTGACCTTGCCCGGCATGATCGACGATCCGGCCTGCATGGCTGGCAGATTGATCTCGCCGAAACCCGCGCGCGGACCGCTTGACAGAAGGCGCAGGTCGCTGGCGATTTTCGACAGCTTGACCGCCGTACGCTTCAACACGCCGGAGAACATGACAAACGCCCCGGTGTCTGATGTTGCTTCGACAAGGTTCTCCGAGCGGGTGATCGGCTCACCCGAAATATCGGCTAGACGGGCGATGGCGATATCGGTGTAGGCCGGATCAGCGTTGATGCCGGTTCCGATGGCAGTGCCGCCAAGATTGACCTCGCGCAGCAGGCTCAAGGCATCGGTCAGCCGCGCCATGTCTTCGCGGATTGTGATTGCCCAGGCGATGAATTCCTGACCAAGTGTCATCGGCACAGCGTCCTGCATCTGTGTGCGCCCGACCTTCAAAATGTCGTTGAACTGCCTGCCCTTGTCAGCAAATGCGTCGGCCAGATCACTGAGCGCCTTGATCAAGCCGTAGGTGGCGAAAATGGCTGCGAGCCGCAGCGCCGTTGGATAGACGTCATTGGTCGATTGCGACATGTTGACGTCATTGTTGGGATGGAGCACGGCGTAGTTGCCGGGCTGTTCGCCCATTTCAATGAGCGCCAGATTGGCGATGACCTCGTTGGCGTTCATGTTGGTCGAGGTGCCTGCCCCGCCCTGCACCGGGTCGAGAATGAACGCCTTGTGATGCTTGCCGGCAATCAGCGCCTGACAGGCGGCGCGAATGGCTTTGGCCTTCTTGGCCGGGAGCGAGCCCAATTGCTGGTTGGCGTCCGCTGCTGCCCATTTGACCATCGCCAGCGCACGGATCAGTTCAGGGCTGTCGGAGATTGATCTGCCAGAGATGCGGAAATTTTCCTCTGCCCGGTGCGTGTTGATGCCCCACAGCGCGCCTGCGGGGATTTCTACAGTGCCAAGAAAGTCCTTTTCGGTGCGTTTGGACGTGTCTGCGATCATTTTACTGTCCCCGTCGCCTTGAAGCGTGTTTGGCCGGAAAAGCGGCTTATTCGGCAAAATATGCAAGGAAATTCTCCACTATCCCGAATTTTGGCGCTTCACGCGGTGAAAATGGGGCTTCGCGGTGGAATTTCCGCTTTTTCAGTTCAATTGTAGAGTTTCAGTGACAGACGCAGCGACTGTGGCAGTGGGTTCCAGAGGCCTGTGCGCAAACCCGCCACGCGCAACATGCGTGCGGTCCACGTGTTGCAGCCGAGCAGCGCGTTGAAATAGCCGTTGGCTTCATAAAAATCATCGAACTCGCCGTAGGATTTGCCTGCGATCAACATCGGATTGCTGTCCGTGCCTTGCGTGAAGGAGGCGCGGATTGCTTTGTGCAAAGACTGAAGCCCGTCGGCAGAAATTATGAGCGGGGTCACAGATGGGTTGTCGCGAAAAATCGCGCCGAGTGGTTCGACGTGTAACGTGGCAGCGTCGAGCGTCAGCCCTTTCAGAAGTGGTATCGCCTTCACATCGCTCCAAGTGGGCGTTTCGATGTAAAACGCCCGTCCGCCCCGGCCAAACGAAATATAGCGGACATTGCTGTTGTCGAACCACGTCGCACCCTGCCCGCCCCTGAGAAACGCAAATTCGTTCCGTGCGGCATCATCAAACGGGATAATGATGTCGGAGTGGATCGCGTTGGCTGCGACGAAGATTTCCACGCTTCCGCCAGTCGCCGTTTCAACGGGGAAAAGCGGGCGCGGCACGAAGGTTGAAATGATCGCAAATGCCGCAAGCGCCAGCGCAATGAGCGCAACCCGGCGCA
>JANMQE010000374.1:0-4562 GCA_031370195.1 Phyllobacteriaceae bacterium | reverse complement strand
CCGAGACCATCAGGCCCCCAAGCGGGAAATAACCGGATGTGACGCCTTTGGCAAAGGCGATCATGTCGGGCTGAATATCGAACACCGCCTCAGATGCAAACACATGCCCCAAACGACCGAACGCTGTGACGACCTCATCCGAAATATACAAAATGTCGTTGGCGCGGCACAGATCAAGAATGCGCGGAAGATAGCCTTTCGGCGGGATGACGACCCCACCTGAAGCCATCACCGGTTCGCCCACAAAGGCACCGATTTTCTCCGCGCCGACACGAATGATTGTCGCCCGAAATTCATCGACAAGGAAATCGCAGAACTGCTCTTCGCTTGTGCCTGCCGGACGGCGGAACGGGTTTGGATTGGACAGTTTGACGACCAGCCCTTCTGCGCTGTCCATCCAGTCATGATCACGCGGGCGTCCGTTCAGCGAGGCCGACAGATAGGTACTGCCGTGATAGGCGCCGCCACGGCTCAGGATCATCTTCTTGCCCGGCAGCCCGCGCACATTGTTGTAAAACTGCATGAGGCGCAGTGCGGTCTCGATGGCAGATGAACCGCCCGTGGTGAAGAACACATGGTCGAGATCAAAAGGTGCCCGGTCAGCGAGTTTCTTGGCCAGCTCGGCAGAGGGATCATTCATCGTGTACCAAGGCGAATTATAGGAAAGCGCCATCGCTTGATCGTACATGGCGCGGGAAAGCGCCTCGTTGCGATGGCCAAGGTTCACGCACCACATCCCGGCCGGGCCATCGATCAATCGCTTTCCGGTGCCATCGTAGATATAAATACCTTCGCCCGCACTGAGCCGCGTCCGTGCTTCCGCGCCAATGCTCGCGCTGACGGGCCAAGGCTGGAGCAAGTGCCTGTCAGCTTGCCATGGCACATCACTTGGCAAGGTTGCGCGCATTTCGCTGGTGGCTGCATTGCTGGACATTATGGGCACCGCTTCTTTCGGACACAAATTCACAATGACCGGTCAATTAACGGAAATTGCTGACATATCATCCACTATGTTGAATGGCTATTCAATCAATAATTCGAAATATTCCGCTTGATTTTATGCATCGCTTCCGCTGATATCGATGGCGGGACACTTGATGGGGGGATCAGCCCGTGTCGACCAAATCGCCTGATGCAAGCAAATCGCGCTTTCTTGGCAAAGGGCTCGCTTGATGAGCCGGCCAAGCATCGCCGTGATTAATTCATCAGCGCCAGGTCGCCAACTGGTCGAGCGCAATGATGACGAGCGAAAAGGCCTGCTACTGATTTCGGCACCGTTTTTCTATGCGCTGGTTCTTTTGGCGTTTCCGGTGCTGAGCGTTGTTGCCCACAGTTTCTGGACACAGAATTACCTGACCATCGATTACAGCTTCACACTGAATAACTACCGCGTTGCGCTGACCGAACCGCTGTATCAGCAATTGCTTTTGCGCTCTTTGCGCATCTCGCTGACGGTTGGCATTGCAACAGTCATGCTGGCCTACCCGATGGCCTACTTCATCTCGTTTTACGGTGGCAAGCGGAAGGGCCTGCTGCTGTTTCTGGTGACGTTGCCATTCTGGACGAGTTATCTTTTGCGCATCCTGTCGTGGAAAATCATCCTCGGCAGGCAAGGCGCGCTGAACACCGCGTTGATGTCGGCAGGCATCATTGATGAGCCGATTGCCTCGCTGATCTATAACTCCAATGCGGTGATTGTGACACTCGCGCACTGCTGGGTGGCCTTTGCCATTCTGCCGATATTTGTCACGCTCGAGAAAATTGACCGAACGCTGCTGGAAGCGGCTACTGATTTGGGTGACGGACCGCTTTTGCGTTTTCTGCGCATTATACTCCCGCTCTCAGCCATGGGGATAGTTTCCGCTTTATTGATTGTGATGATCCCGACAGTCGGTGATTATGTGACACCAAAACTCGTCGGCGGCAGTGAAGGGATCATGATTGCCAACGCGATCCAAAGCCAGTTCGGACGCGCGTCAAACTGGCCTTTGGGTGCTGCGCTGTCAGTCGTGACCATGATCTCGGTGGCTGTGATGTCCGCGCTGGTGGTTGTTGTGATCCGGGCGCTCGTGAGGCTGGCCCGATGAAAACAATTCGGGCTCTGGGACGCCATTGGCTCGCAGCCTATGCAGTGCTTTTCATGGCGTTTCTTTATCTTCCTGTTCTGCTGATCTCGGTCTTTGCATTCAACAATTCCGCTGTCCCGGCGTTCCCGCTGGCCGGTTTTACAACAAAATGGTTCGGCACACTTGCGGGCACCGTTCCCATTCACCAAGCCGCTTGGAACAGTTTGAAGGTGGCGCTTTTCACCGCAGCGATGAGCACCATTCTTGGAATTTGTGTCGCGCGGGCGACAACGCGCTACGCCTTCCGCGGAAAGCAGATCGTTCAAGGTGTCATCATGGCACCGCTGATTTTGCCGGAGATTATCGTGGCGGTTTCGCTGTTGATCATGATGCTACGCCTTGGATTGGAATTGTCGCTTGTGACCGTTGCCGCAGGGCACGTACTGTTTTGCCTGCCCTATTCCATTTCGGTTCTTGTCGCAGGATTTGACGGATTTGACCGAAGTCTTGAAGAGGCTTCGACAGACCTTGGCGAGACGGCATTCGGCACATTCAGACGGGTCACATTGCCGATGATGCTGCCGTCAATAATTTCAAGTCTGCTGGTCGCGTTCACCGTCTCGTTCGACGAATTCATCCTTGCATTTTTCCTCGGCGGAACCTCGCCGACCTTGCCGGTTTACATGTTTGCGCAACTGCGGTTCGCGGCGAAACTGCCAGCGGTTCTTGCACTTGGAACCGTCATTCTCATCGTTTCAATCCTGTTGCTGATCATTGCGGAAACCTATCGGCATCGCGCCGAGCGGCGGGTGAAATTTGAAGGAACCTGAAGTGTCACCACATGCAATGATTGAAGTCCGCGATGTCACAAAACGCTATGGCACTTTCACTGCGTTGGACAAGGTCAGCGTCGATATCCGCGAGGGAGAATTTTTCTCGCTGCTTGGTCCATCCGGCTGCGGCAAGACAACGCTTTTGCGGATGATCGGCGGATTTGACAGCCTGAGTTCGGGGGAAATCCGGATTGGCGGAAACTCCATGCAGGATATCCCGGCCAACCGGCGACCGACCAATATGGTCTTCCAAAGCTATGCGATTTTCCCGCATCTGGATGTGGCAAAAAATGTCGCCTACGGCTTGAAGCGGCAAAGATTGGGCGCAACGGAGGAAAAGCGGCGCGTCGACGAAGCCTTGGCGCAAGTTTCGCTTGGGCATCTGGGCGGACGCATGGCTTCGCAACTTTCCGGCGGGCAGAGACAGCGTGTGGCATTGGCGCGGGCGCTGGTGATGCGGCCAAAAGTGCTGCTGCTCGACGAGCCGCTGTCGGCGCTCGACAAGAAATTGCGTGAGCAGATGCAAGTCGAACTGCGCCGGTTGCAGCAATCTGTCGGGATCACATTTGTTCTGGTGACACACGACCAATATGAGGCGCTGGCGATGTCCGACCGTGTGGCGGTGATGTTCGGCGGGCAGATCAAACAGGTCGCTGCGCCGCAGGAAATTTATCAGCGGCCGGCAACCCGGCAGGTCGCGGATTTTCTTGGTGGCATGAATTTCGTTGATGCGAAGATTGGCCAGGACGAAGGCAATCGGATAACGGTGGAGACCGCAGCTTTCGGAACGCTGAGCGTGCAGACGCCGGCAAGTGGAACACCGGATGTCAGCAAAGCGGTGCTCGGCATCCGTCCGGAGCGGATACGTGTTTTGTGGGAGGGCGAAACGGCGAAGGATGTAATTTCTGGAACCGTCATCGAGCGCCACTATTTTGGCGAGGTCACACATTTGATCGTCCAGACCGGAGAAGGGCATGCGCCGCTGACCGTCTCGGAAACCAATGATTTTGGCGCGGATGACATTCCTGTCGGTGCCAAGGTCAATTTGGCTTATGACCGGGATGCTTTTGTTTTGATGTCGGAGTGAGAGGCGAATGGAGGGACGGCAATCTGGAACGTTGGTGATTGTCGAAAACATCCCAAGATTTTCGTCATTCCGGACAAGCGCGGCGCAGATCCGGAAGCCATGCCGGGGGCAGTGGTGAAGCAAAGTTGGCGGGGAATGAAGTGTGGTGGCTGGGTTGATCGTCTGCACCTGATTTGATGTGACCACCGCCAACGGCATGGGTTCCGGGTTCCGCTTCGCGGCCCCGGAATGACGAAGAGTTGGGAATTTGTTCAATGAAAACAGCCGTTTGCGCTTGTAGCGTTCACCCCGTATCGGGCCCGTTGACCGCGTGAAGCGCCAGCCCGTGGCATTCGCGGAGCACATCATCCACCGCGTGAATGCTCCGCTGTCTCCAGCCCGGCGGAAGACCGGGGCGGAAGATTGAGATGCGGGTGGGCTTGGATTTGCTCCTGAGCAATTCATCGCGCCGGGCCTGCCAGCGCGCGAGGCGGCGGGCTTGTTTGGGGAGGTCGCTGAGCGCGGCGCGCAAGGCGCGCATGCGGCAGAAGAGGAGCGCTGCGTTGATGGGTTCGTCGGGTTGCGAGAGTGATGGGG
>JANMQE010000300.1:0-2364 GCA_031370195.1 Phyllobacteriaceae bacterium | reverse complement strand
TTGTATTCGGTTGAGACGCGGTCGCCGCGCGAACCGTCAGCGGCGATGGCGTAGAATTCCCATGCCATGCCATAGTCTTTGGCTATGGACTCGCCGCCCTCGGCCAGCACCGCCGACGGTTTGATATTGATCTCGACCTTGGCTGCTTGAGGCGCGGGAGCTGGCTCTGGTTCCGGCGCTGCGACGACAGTTGAGTTCAGCGCATCTGAGAGCGATCCGGCATCCGAGGCCTGGATATATTTGCCGCCGGTATTTTCGGCAAGGCATGCAACCTGCTTGCCTTCCTCTTCGGTGAGGCCGAAACCGACGACATGCGCCGTGAAATCAACACCTGCTTTTTCCAATTCATTGCCGAGCGCACAAGGATCAGCGTTGCAGGTTTCAAGCCCGTCGGTGACAAGAATGACGGTCGCTTTTTCTTCCGTGAACTTCAATTCCTCTGCGGCCATCTTGACGGCAGCAGACAGGGGAGTCTTGCCCTTTGGCGTGATCCTGCCAACCGCTTCAGAAATTGCCGCGCTGGTTCCGGCAGCTGGCGGGACAATCAACTCAATATCCGTGCATGACCCTTTTTCGCGATGGCCATACGCCATCAGCCCGAGTTCGCGGTCTGCAGGATAGGTGGCGAGCACATTGGCAATCGTCTCCCGGGCAATTTCGATGCGGGTTTTGCCGTCAATCTGCGCCCACATGGACCCTGATGCGTCGAAAACGATCATGGATTTCTCGGCGGCTGATGCCGGCGACACATGCGCAAACGCCGTGGCAAGCAGGCAATAAAGCAGTTTTGCAAACTTCATGATTGTCTCTCTGTTGAGCGCCCACTCGACCGGAACATGAACGAAATCAAACGGATGGACAAGACCGAAAACAGTAAAACCTGCCGGCCAGATCCGACCAAACGGGCAAATTGACCCCTCGAGAATACTGCCATACACTCTTGCCACCCAAGCGTGAGGGCTTCGCATGGCTGAGAGCAAACCGGACGCTGCAAAAAACTGGACGATATTCCGGATCGTCGCCGCATTGCTGATCCTGAATTTTCTCTGGCGCACACTTGTCATGGCGCATGAATACCCCTCGCGCAGCGCCCAGGTGCTGACGTTCGTCATTGATGCGCTGCTGGTGCTTTCACTGGTCATGATGCGCTCGCAATGGTCTGCGGGCTTCGACGCCAACGACCCGCGACGGGCCACAGGAGGCATCCTTTTCGGCATAGGCCTTGCAGCGGGAATTGGCCTTTTCTTGATCCGCCTGAGCAGCGATTCCGCCTGGTGGACAGGACATTTGTTTTATTCGCTG
The DNA here is from genome assembly GCA_031370195.1 of Phyllobacteriaceae bacterium. GTDB lineage: Bacteria > Pseudomonadota > Alphaproteobacteria > Rhizobiales > Rhizobiaceae > JANMEX01. Next base: position 1,062 of record JANMQE010000300.1, on the reverse strand, counting down.
GATTGAAGCGTCTTCAGGACATGCCAACGCTCCGGCCAAGCTCCCGCCCTCCGGCATTTCGCCATCCATTTGCGTAATGATCATGATGTGTCCGGGGCGTTCATCGCCTCGCGTGCGAAATAATGGCATTCGCGCAAGAGGTGATCGACCTCGTGCACTTCATTCTTGCGGTAACCCGGCGGCAGGCCGGGGCGACAGGTGGACATGCGCATCGGCCGGAATGGACCCTTGCGCTTGAGCGCCAGATCCCGCCGCGCCCGCCAGCGCGCAAGGCGGCGTGCCTGACCATTCAGATCGGCGAGTGCGCGCTTGAGGGAGTGCAAACGCAGAAACAGCGAGGCCGCATCAACGGGCTCTTGCGCCGACAAAACGGCAGAAGCTGACGGCGCAAACTCCTCGCCATAAAAGCTGAAAAAGCCAATGCGCTGCGAAGCGCTAACATTCTGATCAAGGTCATGAGGCGAAAAATGCTTGAGTGGATCGAAAAGGGAAAAAGCGGGCACGCGCAAGGCGGCAGGATCTGAAAACGCGGGCAGACCCGCAGGGAGCGGGCGCGAGGCACGGGGCGTCAGCACAAGCCCGCGCGCGGCAATCACGATCAGCCGCCGGACAGCAGATTCGGCCGGACGCAGGATAAACATCACGGCAGCATAAACATCGCGCGGCAACGTGGAGCCCGGCCCACCCCACGCCCGACCGCCCATGGCAAACAAAGCCGCGATAATCGGCTTGAGCGCATCACAATTGCGCTTGATCACCAGAGGCCAGTCCATCCATCACCTTTCCGTGCTATCGAACAAAACACGAATTTGATGATTGAATATAAAAACAATGTCAATAGGAATATTTTCGTCATTGTCTCCAAGGCGATTTTTGATCGCCGGTTGATCGCGTATGGATTTCCTTTGAGGAGCCTTTTGTGAGTTTTCTCTCACGGCAGGCCTTAACCCGCCAGAGCGGGCGCTATGGTTCCCGCTTCAGCAAATGCAACAAATAGTCGTCCGTGTCTGCCAGATCATCCTCAAACGCCGTGACCTTGCCGCGTATCGACACACCGGCGCG
>JANMQE010000248.1:0-2454 GCA_031370195.1 Phyllobacteriaceae bacterium | reverse complement strand
ACCGCCGTCATCGAAGCGCGCGCGAAATATAAAGACCTGTTCGAAAAGAAGCACGGCGTTCGCCTCGGCTTTATGGGCTTTTTCGTCAAAGCCGCGTGCATGGCCTTGCGCGATATTCCCAACGTCAACGCGCAGATCGACGGTGAGGAGATCGTCTATCACGACTATGTCGACGTCTCGGTCGCGGTCAGCGCGCCCAACGGCCTTGTCGTCCCCGTCATCCGCGATGCGCAAGGAATGTCGGTCGCGGAGATCGAAAAAACCATCGGCGATTTCGGCGCGCGCGCAAAGTCCGGCACGCTGACCATCGATGACATGAAGGGCGGCACCTTCACGATCAGCAACGGCGGCGTCTTCGGCAGCCTCATGTCCACCCCGATCATCAACCCGCCGCAGTCGGCCGTGCTGGGGTTGCACCGCATCGAAGACCGCCCCGTCGTCCGCGACGGGCAAGTCGTGGTGCGCCCGATGATGTATCTCGCTTTGAGTTACGACCACCGGTTGATCGACGGGCGCGAAGCGGTGACGTTCCTTGTCGCGCTGAAAAATGCTATTGAGGATCCGACGCGATTGTTGATTGATCTTTAGATATGGCGACTCAGGCGAAACGATTGATCACGGTCGAGGAATTTCTCGACATCGAGTGGGACGACTCCGATACCAAAGCCGAGCTCGACAATGGCGTGATCCGCATCATGCGAATGATGGCCGGGGGCAGCGGGATGCATTCCCGTGTTCAAATCAACATACTCTCCGCGCTTCGGGTCAAGTTGAAGGGGAGCGGCTGCCGTCCGCACGGCTCGGACATGGCGGTGCTGACCGGCGACTATTCGGTGCGCTATCCGGACGCGTCGGTGTTCTGCGGACGCGACGGGCCCGACAGCGACAAATTAAAGGTTTTTGACGATCCGCGACTTTTAGTCGAAATTTTGTCGCCGACCACGCGAACGCAGGACCTTGAGTTCAAGCTGCCTGAGTATCGCGCGCTTCGGACGCTCAAAACAATTTTGTTGGTGGATCCAGACGCGGAGTCGATCCGATTGCTGGTGCGTGATACAGTAGGGGATTGGACCGACGAAAGTCTAGCACGCGGCACCGACTTTGACGTGAGCGATTTGAAGATTACACTTACTTGGGAAGAGATTTTTGCGCGGGACTAAGAAAAGAGTGACGGGCGGGAAGCCGTTACGTTTCTTGTCGCGCTGAAAAATGCTATCGAGTATCCGACGCGTTTGTTGATTGATTTGTAATAAGCTCGTCTCAAAATTGATTATCTGACGAGCCCGAGAGTAGGATGTAGCAAGTGAAAGCATTCCTCACTGCGGTTGTGAGCATCGGAATATTGGCTGTTTACTCGCCATCCGCACATGCCGATTCCTATCGCTACCTCAGTAAAGATGAAGGAGGCTCAGCAACCTTTATCAACCTGACGACAATTAACCGAATTGGTAAATCAGTAAGCGTTTGGCTTTTGACGATCACTGGTGGCTACCTTCGCGGCGGTTCACCGAAGCCCGCCTACTATCTGATGCAGCAATCGTTAAACTGCACAAAGCAGCGGATACGACCTGCGGCGATGTCGACTTACACCGAGACCGGCACCCGCATAGCTAGTGACGATGTTGGTGGCGAAGAAGGCGTGATCGAGCCTGGCACCATTGATCAGGACATATTGAAGATCGCTTGCCTGAAGAAGGTGTCCATGACGCGCAGTTTTGAAGCAGATAGCCCCCACACGCTAGCGAAGGAGTTTCGAGCAGATGTCTTGAAATTGGCAAGACAAAAATAGAGCGCCAAGATCGTTCGGCTCAAACAAACCGCGCCGCTACATCCTGCGGCACGCGCAATATCCGCCCTGTCGCTTTGTCCAAAATCGCCCAGGTCGTCTTCGCGCGCACGATGACCTTGCCCGCGCGCGAAAACTCGACATGCCGGTCGAACCGCGCCCCCCTCGGAGCCTCGCCGACCCAAGTGCGGCCTTCGACGCTCTCACCGCTCAGGATGTTGCCGAAGAAGTCGATCTCGTGGCGCACCACGACCCAGACATAAGCCGCGATATGCTCTGGCAACGCCGCCGTGTTCCAGTGCGCGGTTGCCATGTCCTGAATCCAGCGCACCCACACCGAATTGTTGACATGGCCGAGCTCGTCGATGTCGGCGGGTAGGGCAGTGATCATGGCGGTAAACGGCGTCATCGCACCCCCTTGCAAGCCCGCGCGGACTGGCGCAACAGTTCCGATTATGTCCAGCTATGCCGACCGTCTCGCCGCGCTGCGTGCGCATCTTGCCGACAACCACCTCGACGGCTTTGTGGTGCCGCTGACCGATGAGCATATGAGCGAATATGTCGGCGATTATGCCAAGCGGCTCGAGTGGCTAACTGGGTTCCGGGGATCGGCGGGCACGGCGGCTGTGTTGCCCGAAGCGGCGGCGATTTTCACTGACGGGCGTTAT
>JANMQE010000230.1:0-3143 GCA_031370195.1 Phyllobacteriaceae bacterium | reverse complement strand
GCGGCCGTGGATATCATGAAAAAGGCGGGACATGCACTTGTCCCGCCCGGCGTGTTTCTGAACGGTTTCAAGCTGCGAGATCGGCAACCTGGGTCTGGAAGCTGGCCAGCAAAGTCTGGCGGGTGAAGGGCTTGAGGATGTAGCCGGCGGCCCCTGCGCGCTTGGCTTTCATGATTCGCACCACGTCAAGTTCGCTGATGCACAGCAGAATCGATGGCATGTTCTGCGGCACGCGGCGCTTGATGTTCTCGATGAATTCGATGGCCGTCATGTCCGGCAAAATATGATCCAGCATGATCACGTCAGGCATTTGCATGCGGCATTTCATCAAGGCGTCAGAACCGTAATCGGATTCAATGATTGCAAATGGCAAATCTGACAGAATGCGTTTGGCGACTTTGCGGATGACAGCGGAATCGTCAACGATCAGACAGGTCTTCACGGCTGCACCTCCTGCGCGCAGATATCTGCCGCGCCACACAGGAGTTCAGATTAGTGAGTTCTGGTAAATACCGCCTCAACCAGCATGGTTAACACTTGGTAAATCAGGAAACGGCGCGGATATCAGTCGCGGCAAACTCAATTTCTTCGGCTGTTGCGAGCGTGAAAATTTCCATTCTGGACTCAGATGCCATCAGCATTGTGTAGTAGGCTTGGATTGAATGGGCGTCGATCGGCTCGGACGACTTGCCTTCCGAATGCATCTCAAGGAATTTCGGCGGCACACGCAGCATCGGGCCGGATGCCTTGATGGAAATGCGCAGGTTCGTTTCCGGCTCCATCAGGTTTACAGCAACTTTGCCGCCGCGCGGAATGGCGGCATTGGCAACAATCATCAGATTGAGCATCAGTTTGACCTTGTTCTTGGGCAAAAGCACGCGCGGCCCTTCCCAGGTCAACTCGGCCTTTTCGCCCTTCATGAACTGCATGGCGACATTCTGCGCATCGCCGGTGTCAATCTGCACCCCGGCGGAACCGGCAGCGCCGTATGCAATCCGGGCAAACTGCAGCCGCGCGGACGCTGTGCGCGCGCTTTGCTTGATGAGGTTCATCGCATCCTCGTCAGCCCCGCCTTCATCGAGCAATTCAAGACCATTGTTGATGGCACCGACCGGCGAAATGATGTCGTGGCAAACTTTGCTGCACAAGAGAGCGGCAAGATCAGCGGCAGAAAGATTGAAAATCATCGGTTGGCTCTCGTTTCAGCATATTGCGGTTGCCGCAGGTTTGTTCTGCGCGAATCAGCGTTTTCAGCTTTTTGTCTGGTTACACATGCTTTGGACGGCCCGCAACAAACGGGCGCAGGGGCTGCGCAAGCCCTTTTCCTGCCACGTTGTGACTTTAACCATGCCAAAAGAAATCGGGTTTACAGTCGGTTTCGAAGCGGCCGCCAGAGCTGCATGCACCTGACAGGGCGTCAATCGGCAGATCCAGGCACGCTCCCAAGCGACAGAGGTTTCCATGCCGATATTTTCTTTCCTTCGAATGATGCTTTCGCGAGTCCTGCTCGGCGTGGTGATGCTTGTTTCGGCCCATTCCGTCAGCGCCAGAGCAGACAATGGCTACACGATGGACGAGATCATCAATGCCGGGCATACATTTTTTGGCTCGACATCGGGTGGTCTGGCGACGGTAATCGAGAAGATATTTTCGACTTATGGACTTCCGAATGGCTATATTCTAGGCGAAGAGGGCAGCGGTGCTGTCATCGGCGGTCTGACCTACGGCGAAGGCACACTGTATACCAAGAATGCCGGTGATCATAAGTTGTTCTGGCAAGGCCCATCGATCGGCTGGGATTTTGGCGGCCAAGGCGACCGGACGATGATGCTGGTCTACAATATGGCTGATGTGAATCAGGCTTACGGGAGATTCGGCGGCGTTTCGGGTTCAGCATATTTTCTGGCGGGCGTCGGATTTACAGTGCTCAAGCGCAATGAAGTGCTGCTTGTTCCGGTTCATACCGGTGTCGGCGCTCGCTTGGGGCTGAATATCGGCTATCTCAAGCTGACGCAGCAGCCGACCTGGAATCCGTTCTGACCGGGCGGGAAGATGCTCACCTGGTGTCCGTTCAGGATTTCCTTATGTGCCTCATCGTGGCAAACTCGTCGTCGCAATCCGGATTAGTGACTTGGTTCAAACCCTTCTGACATTTGCTTTTGGCTTTTTGTTTGCTGCATTCATTGCTGTTGCGGCAGCTCCTGCCATTTGGCAGCGGGCGGTGGCATTGACGCGCAAGCGAATTGAGGCGTCCCTCCCGCTCACCCGCAACGAATTGCTGGCGGACAAGGACCAGCAGCGCGCAGAGTTTGCAATGACTGCGCGCAAGCTTGAGATCGGGATCAAGTCGACGCGGGAGCGTCTTACCCTCACGCAGGTGCGGGTGGCAGAGCTTGAAGCCGAGCGGAAGAAATTGCTGGAAGAACGCAGTCAGATGACTGTCAAGATCAACGGTCAGGACACAGTGCTGTCCGAGCGGGCTGACCAAATCGAGCGGAACACGACTGCAATTGCTGCGCTCGAGGGACGCCGGGCGGAATTGGCACGGGCTCTGGAAGCCAGCGCGGCTGACATGGAGGTCAAGGAGGCACGGATCAACGACCTGATGATTGATGCCGATAGCAAGCGCATCGAAATTGCCACGACAATGACTGAGCAAGAGCGGCTGTTGGGCGAGATTGCAGAAGTGCGAAGTTCACGCACGTCAGTTGAACAAAATCTGCGGTCAACTGCCAACCAGTTGCGGGCGGCATTTGAAGCGCAACGTGCGGACAAGCGTCGCATAGCTGAACTTGAGAAGAAGGCGGATCGCCTTGCGGTAACGCTTGCGGATCGTGAGGAAAGGCTTTCCAAGCGGGAAAATGAGCTTTCCGTGCTCAAGGACCAGGTAAAAAGCAGCGAAGCGGAGCGTAATGATGTTGCGCGCAAGTATGCCGCGTCTGAGCGACAAAGGGCGCATCTGGAAGCCCAGAAAACTGGCCTCTCACAGCAGGTGACAAAGATGGTACCCACACCGACAGACAGCGTTTCGGCAAAAACCGTCAAGGAATTTGAGTTTGAGCGCAACCAATTGCTGGAGACTGTTGACAGGCTGACCCGCGAGAAAACCTCATTGGAGATGGCTGCAAGCAAGCCAGTCGCAC
>JANMQE010000172.1:0-2849 GCA_031370195.1 Phyllobacteriaceae bacterium | reverse complement strand
GGCTGAAGCCTGTACTCTAACGCCTGTTTATTCGCACGTCTAAAACCGCTATAAGGTTACAGATCATCCAGCAAAGCCTTCGCGTCTTTCAAATCCGCCGTGGCAAAGCCTTCGGTGAACCAGCCGTAAATCTCCGCGAGCATCTGCTGCGCTGCGGCGGTCTTGCCCTGCTGCTGCCACAAGCGCGCGAGGCTCGTGGCGGTGCGCAGTTCCCACGCTTTCGCACTTTGCCGCCGGGCGATCTCGAGGGCCTGGTGATAACAGCGTTCCGCTTCCGCCTGCGCATTGCTGGAGACAGCCTTCAGCAGCAACTCGCCTTTGATGCGCCAGATTTCGGCTTCGTAGTAACGCTCCCCGGTGCGTTCGACCAGCGCCAACGCTTCCGCGATTGTCTCCTGACCTTCCGCGCTGCGGCCTGCCAGCCCCAACACTTCGCCTAGACTTCCGAGTAACCAAGTTATCGGCAGCATCACGCCTCTGGCACGCAAGGATTCAATCGCCTGTTTCGCCCGCTCAAGCGCCGCTTCGGTCAGTTCCTGATACGCCAGATTCAGGGCATTCCAGGCAATGGCCCAGTTGAGTAAGTCTCCCAGAGCGTACTCCTCGGCGAGCGCAAACACTTTCTCAAACTCTTGCTGGCTGGCCTGCCAATCCCGCAGCAAGGCAAGGACCGTCCCTGTCCCAAGATGAGCGCCACCCTGACTAAAGGGATGAGCTGTCTGCTTGGCCAGCGTGATTGATTCCTGCGCCAACGCCAAGGCTCGATCCACATAGCCCAGCGTCCACAGACAGTAGCTATGCATGCGGCGCACTGAAATTCCCACGTTCTCGTTAAAGACGGCAAGATAAGCCTCGTGATATTCCCGGCGATCCAGCGACAGCGCTCGTTCAAATTGTTGTTGGGCGGAGACAAGGTTTCCTTGATAAAGGCGGGCAATGGCCCAAAACGTAGATGCCACAGCCAGCAGCACGGGGTCACGGGACTGCTCCGCCAATTGCATCATCTGCTCACATAGTCCCTGACCCGTTTCATATTCGGCTCGGATACAGTGATAGGCTGCCACGCCACTCAGCGCAGCGAAGAACCGGGGATCATCGCCCATCTGCTGACACAGTTGCCGGGCCCGGTTGAAGGCAACTCCGGCCTCCGGCGCAGCCCAACTCAGGACGGACTGCAACGAGAAGCCCAGCGTCAATTGCAGGCCGAGTTCCCGCCCGTTGCGTTCTGGCGTTTCCGGCAATTTGAGCAAAGTTTCCAGCCCGCGCTCAGCAAGCTGCGCCGCTTCCCGATGCGCATTGATCTGCGCCGCATTGCGTGCCGCCTGCAAGAAGGAATCGCTGGCGCGCGCATAATCCCGCGCCGCTTCCCACAGCAGCGCCAGTTCATTCGCCACGCTCGCGCTGCGTGCGCCGTAACAACCTTCCAACGCCAGGGCCACGTCGCGGCTGAGCGTGGCCTTGCGCGTGGCGCGCAAACTGGCATAGAGCGCGTTCTGGTAAAGCAGATGCACGAAGCGATATTTGAGCGTCAGCGTGCCATTCGGAAAATCCGCTTCACTCGTCAGCTTCACGAACGCAAAGACCCGTTCCAGCTTTTCCAATCGCTCTTCGACTTCATCGGCTTCCAGATTCAATACCTGCGCCACGACGGCGGAATCAAACTCCGAGCCTTGCACGCTCGCCGCCGTCAGCAGTTTGTGATCGTCCGGCTCAAGTTGCGCAATCTTGCGTTCGATCATCCCGCGCACCGATTCCGGCAACTCGCGTTCGATGTCGGGCAGCGTTTGTTCCAACTTCCACGCGCCGCTCGTGTTGGCAATCACGCTGCGGTCGCGCAGGTAACGCACGAGGTCCGCCATAAATAACGGATTGCCTTCCGTCTTGGCGTGAATCAGTTGGGGAAACGCTGGCGGGAAGCGATGACCGGGGAATTCCAGTGCTAAGTATTCGGCAATTTCGGCGGTAGTCAAAAACTCCAGCAACAATTCCCGGCACACGCCGCGCGCCTGCAAATCCGGCTTGATCTGCAAGAACGGATGTTTGCTAAACAGCATGTCCGAAGGCCGATAGGTCACGACGATCAGCACGCGCATCGCCGCGAATTTGCTGGCGAGAAAGTTGAGCAGATCAATCGTTGAGACATCCGCCCAATGCAAATCGTCAAAGAAGATCACGAGGGGCTGCGGCGTCGCCACGGCTGTCAGGAAGGCCGCCAATTCGCGCTTCATCCGTTCCTGCGAAGCGGCTTTGACTTCGGCCAGGAGCTTTTGCGTTTCGGTATCGTCATTGCTGAACGAAGCGACTTGCGCGTACCACGTCGGCGCAAGCTGACGCATCTGCGCGACCCGCGCATCGCCGTGTTGCAGCAATGACTCCAACGCTTCGAGCAACGGCAGGTACGCTTCCGTTCCCGCCAATCGTTCGGAGCAACGCCCGCGCGCAATCGTGCAGGAATGTTGGGCAGCTAAATCCGTCAGCCAATCTTCGACAAGGGTAGTTTTGCCGATGCCGGGTTCGCCCGCTACGCACAGCAGGCTGCCACGACCGGAGCGAAATGCGGCCTGTAATTCCGCGCGTTCGGCTGCGCGTCCGACGGTGTGGCGAATGGTGGTCGGTGGTCGGTGGTCGGTGGTCGGTTTGGTTGTGCTGGCGCTGCCTCGCGCAATCGCTTCAAGCGTGGCGGCGACGGCTATCGCTGATGGTCGCGCGGCGGCGTCTCTCGCCAGCATCTGCAACAACAGCGCATTCAATGCTGCCGGAAGCTCTGGTTTCAACTGCGACGGCGCGAACGGCGTTTGGGTGGTGATCGCCTGCATCACGGCAAACAACGTCGCGCCAATGAACGGGTG
>JANMQE010000128.1:0-2223 GCA_031370195.1 Phyllobacteriaceae bacterium | reverse complement strand
CCGCGATATCGACGCCCACCGTCGGGCTGTCGAGTATCAGGAGCCTGGGTTGCGTCGCCATCCACTTGGCGTGCACGACTCGCTGTTGATTGCCCCCCGAAAGCGTGCGGACGGCATTGTCGGGCTTCGGTGCCCTGATCGCGAGATCCTCGATCCAATTTCGCGCCGTGCGCTGGCGGGTCGCCTCCGGGACCAGCCCGAAACCGTTGGTCAGCTTGTCGAGCACCGTCACGAGGATGTTCGACGAGATCGGCTGTTCGAGCACCAGGCCCAGATTGAGCCGATCCTCGGACACATAGGCGATGCTTTCGTCGATCGCCTGCGCGTTGGTCTTCAGCGCCAGCGCTTTGCCGTTGAGCCTGACCTCGCCGGACGTTGGCCGATTCATTCCGAAGAGCGACAGCGCGAATTCGGTGCGGCCGGAGCCAAGCAGGCCGGTCAGGCCGACGATCTCGCCGGCGCGAATGTCCAGGCTGATGTCCTCGTACTGGCCGGCGCGCGTCAGGTGGCTCACCGACAGCACGGTTTGCGACTTCATGAAATCCGTTTCGCAGGTCTGGTAGGCGAAGGCCTTGCCGGTCATCAAGGTCGCGAGCTTCCTGTCGTCCATCTCGCGGGCCGGGAATTCACCCACCTTGGCACCGTCGCGCTGCACGGTAACGCGCTCGGCGATCTCCATCACTTCGTCGAGACGGTGCGAGACGAAGACGATGCAGATGCCGGCTCGCTTGAGGTCGGCGACCAGGCGCACCAGCGCATCGACTTCGTGCCGGGTCAACGACGCCGTCGGTTCATCCATGATCACCAGCTTGGCGTCAAACGATACGGCCCGGGCAATTGCAACCATTTGCTGTATGGCGGTGGAGAAATTTTCAAGCGGTTCACCCACATCAACTTTAACATCAAAACGTGCGAGCAATGCCGCAGCGTCGGCATTCATTTTTGGCCAGTCGAGCAGGCCAAACTTGCGACGCGGCTCACGGCCAAGGAAAATATTTTCAGCAACTGAACGATAGCCGATGAGGTTGATCTCTTGAAAGATCGTGCTGATGCCCGCGCGCTGGGCTTGCTGAGGTGAGCCCGCAGTCCACGGCGCACCATTAAATGTGATGCTGCCTGAATCTCTGACATAAGCGCCATTCAGAATTTTGATCATGGTGGATTTGCCAGCACCATTCTGGCCAACAAGCGCCATGACTTCGGCTGGCTGCACCTCAAGTGAAGCTGTAATGAGGGCTGGCACGCCGCCAAAGCTTTTGGAGATCGCTTGCATCGAAAGCAGGGAAGCCGTCATTGAACCTTCCGGGGAGTCACAAACCAGGAGATGGCGGAAGCCCTCAAGCTTCCACCATCGGTGTTCACAAATGCCGAAGCTTAGTAGGCTTCTGGCATATAGGCTGCAGCGTTATCCTTGGTGAAAACACGGTCCGTGTTCACAAGGCGCGGTTCCAAGGTTTCGCCGTTGCCGTATTTTTCAATGGCAGCAAAAGCGGCAGGACCGAATTTTGGATTACATTCCACCACAACAAGGATTTTGCCATCCATGAGCGCCTGGGTGGCGTCCTTGGTCCCGTCAATAGACGCAATGATCAGGTCTTTGCCGGGAACTTTGCCAGCAGCCTCCATGGCTGCAATGGCACCCATGGTCATTTCATCATTGTGTGAATAGAGAGCCGTGGCACCTGGATTGGCTTGATACAAAGTTTCAAAAACCTGACGGCCCTTGTCACGTGCAAAGTCACCTGATTGAGACGCAATGATTTCCATTCCCGGATGATCTTTGATGTAGGTTGCAAATCCTGACATGCGATCATTCGCCGGCGAGCTTCCGGTGGTGCCTTGCAATTCAATGATCTTTGCCTTGCCGCCAACAGCGGCTGTCAAAGCTTCTGCGGCCTGCATGCCTTCCTTGACGAAGTCCGAGCCAATAAAGGCGACATAGTCTTCGCCACCCTTGGCCAGCGACTGATCGACGTTGCGGTCAATCAGCAACAACGGAATACCAGCTTTCTTGGCTTCCATGACAGCGGGGATTAGAGGCTTTTCTTCGCGCGGAGCAAGCAGGATGACGTCGACCTTTTGCGCAATCATCGAGCGCACGTCAGCCACCTGCTTTGCAGCGGAACCTGCGGCATCGGTATAGACCAATTGCCAGCCACGCTTTGCGGCTTCGTCTTCCATGCTTTTGGTTTGTGCCAGGCGCCAGGGATTGTTGCTTTCGGT
>JANMQE010000119.1:0-12708 GCA_031370195.1 Phyllobacteriaceae bacterium | reverse complement strand
AGCCGCGACAGGCGTCCGGACGGCACGGGCGCGTCTCGGTCATGAGGATATTTTGATGACACGTGGGCTTTCTGCTGCTGACGACCATCAGAGACATTGGGCGAGAGGCGAGATCGTCAAGCGTCCGGCTACACGACGTTCAGCGGTGAGCCTGATGGCGGGAGATTGGCCCTTACCTGTTGCCGAATGTCGTCGCCGGCTTGAAGCTTGCGTCCGTGTCGCGCCTGCCGAGCCTTACATCCTCGCCCGGGGTCCAGATTGGCGGCTGGTCTGTCAGGCGGCGGGTGGGGGCTTCGGCGGTGTTGCCTGCCTGCTGGCTGAATCGCGACGGGGCTTGCGGGGTTTGCGTTTCCGGGGGGAGGGCAAAGCCCGTCTCTTCGTCTTTGTCCTGTTCCTTGGTGAGGCGCAGGCGGTTTATGACGGTTTCGAGCGGGATGGCCGTGCCGCCGTTGGCGAGTTTGGCCTGATTGGCGTAGATATGGCTGCCCGGCAGTTTGGACTGTGGCACGGATTCAAACATCATGCGCATTGGTGTTGCCAGCGCTTCACCGAAGGCGATGGCTTCGCGGTTGGCGATGGAGGACAGGAAAGAGATCGTGCTTTTCGCCGCGCCGGAGACGGCCTGGCGGATGATGTCCTTGTCGCGCTCATTGCCGAGGCGCATGGCGAAAATGGTGTTGCACTGCGACAGGATGGTTGAATCCAGTTCGCCCGGACGCTGGGTGATGACGCCGAGGAACACGCCGTATTTGCGGCCTTCCTTGGCGATGCGGGCGATGGCTTGGCGGGTCGGCACAAAGCCTGAGGATGCGTCTGCCGGGATGTAGCGATGGGCCTCTTCGCAGACGACCAGCGTCTGGATCGTGCCTTCCGACCACAGCGCCAGATCAAAGGCGAGGCGGCACAGGATGGACGCGACAGAGTTCACCACTTCTGACGGGATGCCCGACAGCTGAAAGGCGCAGATCGGTTTGCCGTTTTGCGGGATGCGGAAAATGTGGCGGATGATCGGGTCGATGTTGTCCTCGACCGTCTTGGCGCCGAACATGAATTTGAAGCGCGGGTCGTTGACGACCGAGTCAATGCGGTTTTTGAGGGCGCGCTGATAGGGCCGCTCGGCCTTGCCGTCGAGCAGGCCGATGCGCTCCTCGATGAGGTTCAGGAGTTCGACAATGCGGTAGGGCACCGGCGTGTCGGCGGTGAAGGTGGTGAATTCCTTGTCGCGGCGAAGACCGCCGGCCTGCGCGCCGGAGCCCTTCTTGAAGCGCTGCTTGGCCAGCGGAATGAGATCACGCAGCGCGTCGAGCTCCTCAGGGATCGCCGGGCGGCCGCGGAAGATGACCTCCTGGAATTCGTCGAGACGGAACATCCAGAATGGCAGTTCGAGCGTCTCCGCCTCGACGGTGATGGCGTGGTCGGGGAAGGCGGAGGAGAATTCATTGTGCGGATCAAGAATGAGCACGCGGATGTCCGGCCGGGTTTCGACAATCTTGCGCAAAAGAAGCGTAACGGCGGTCGATTTACCCACACCGGTGGTGCCGACGACGGCGAAATGGCGCGACAGGAGCTTGTCGATGTCTATCAGCGCCGGGATGGACATGTCCTGCGCCAGCGTGCCGATGCTAACAGTTTTCTGGCCGGAGGCGGCGTAAACGGCAGCCAAGTCGGCGTGACGGATGCGGTGGGCGATGGCCCCCATGTGCGGATAGGATTTGATGCCGCCGGAGAAATAGGGTGCGGAGTCCGGCTTGTCCTGGCGAATTTCGCCGGTCAGTTCGATCAGGATGTGGACGACATGGTCAAGGTTCGGATCCCAGTTCGGGTCTTCGGCCTTGATTTCGTAAATCAGCCCGACAATGCGGTTGTCGCCGACGCGGATGGAAATAAGCTGGCCGACGGCCCAGTAATCGTCAGACGCACCTGAGGATTTGCCGGAGACGGCGGAGATGATCGCGCGGTTGCCGTCGCACTCGATGACATAGCCTTCCGAGCGGTTGCGCTTGAAGCCGCCAACCGTGGTGGTGCCCGCGTCCGTCGCTGGCGCTTGCCCAACATTCAGGCGCTGCGCGCTTGCTTCAAGTGTGTCGTTGTCATGCGTCATGAACTGTTCCCCAGTCTTCCCACGGGCTTACTTTGGCACAGGATGCTTAAGGGCTGGTTCGGCGGGATGGTGAAGGATTGGTTAGCGGCGTGTTTGTGCAGTGCAGCATTTTTTCTTGTTTTCGTCCGTTAGAGGCCTACATTCGCTGACGGGAGAGTTACGGAGAACTTGTCCGATGCGCACCGCACTTCAGCCCAATGCAGCCTTCAAACCGCCGCCTGGCGTGACGCTGCGCATTCTCGGCACGGTGGATATCCCGTTGTTGACCAGGCATCTGACCGGGCTTGACGCCAAGGGCCGGCATGACCGTTTCAATGGCAGCGTTGGCGCGGACGGTATCGCAGGTTACGCGCGGCGCTGCATTCAACCGGGCGTTCTGGTGATTGCTGCGGAGTCCGGTGGCCAAGTCATTGGCGTTGCCGAGTTGCACCCTTCGGACGCCGACGTGGCAGAAGCGGCTTTCAGCGTCTCAGACCATTGGCGGGGGCGTGGTGTCGGGGCGGCCCTGTTTGCGCTGATCCTTGAAGCGGCATGGTCACGCGGCTTGGCGTCGCTTGATGTCAGCACCCATGCCGACAATGATGCGATGAAACGGCTGGCGCGCAAGTTTGGCGCAGTGATGACCTTTGACCACGGCGAGAGCACGGGGCGGATTGACCTGCAGACGCTGAGTTTTGTCGCTGGTGACAAGGTTGCCTGAGGCTGGATTTAACCCGGCATCCTGATTTGCAATTTCACGTCTGTCGGCCTCGCCTCCACTGCGCGGTCAAAGGCTTTGATTGAGTCGGCGAAGTCAAACGTGTGTGAAATCAGCGGCTTGAGATCAACCTTGCCCGATGCCAACAGCGCAATGGCCCGATCATATTGGTGCGCGTAGCGGAAGACTGTCTCAATCCGCAATTCCTTGGTCATGGCTGCGGAGACGTTAAAGCTGACCGGAGTTACCGGCAGTCCGACCGCGACAACCGTGCCGCCGGGGCGGGGCAGGGCCATCAGTGTTTCCCAGGCGCGCGACGAGCCGGAACATTCAAACACCACATCGGCACCCCAGCCATCGGTGAGCCTTGAGACTTCGGCAACGAGATCCTTCTCGCGGATGTTGACCGGGATGACGCCCTGATACTGTGCGGCAATGTCGAGCTTTGGCTGGGCAAGATCGCCGACTATGACGAGCGCACAACCGCCCGCCAAGGCAGCAATCGCCACCATGGTGCCGATTGGTCCCGCGCCAAGCACGATTGCCGTGTCGCCCGGCTTGATGCCTGCCTTGTAGGCCGCCTGCATGCCGACGGCGAATGGCTCGACCATTGCGCCTTCGGCAAACGACACATTGTCCGGCAGTTTGAATGTGTAGTTGGCCGGGTGGATGACATGCGGCGTGAGCACCCCATGCACCGGCGGCGTCGCCCAGAACTGCACCGCCGGATCGACATTGTACATGCCAAGCCGCGAGGCGCGCGAGTTTGCGTCCGGTATGCCCGGTTCCATGCAGACCCGGTCGCCAATCTTCAGATGCGTCACGCCCGCGCCGACTTCGACAATTGTCCCCGCCGCCTCGTGGCCCAGCACCATCGGCGCATTGACAACGAACGACCCGATCTTGCCGTGCGTATAATAATGCACATCCGATCCGCAGACGCCGACTGTGTGGATGGCGATTTTGACCATGCCAGGCCGGGTTTCGAGCGGCAGATTGATGTCGCGGATGGCTAGTTCATGCTGGCGTTCAAGGACGAGGGCGATGGGCATGGCGAAGGTTCCTGCGGGTGGTATTTCCTCAGGATTAGCAGGGAACGCCAAGCTGAGGGAATGGGAGATTTGTGGCTACTGCCGCAAACGGGTTGTCTGATCTGGTGCAGCGGCGGCGTCATCTGCGGTCGCGCCGCCGCATTTTCACTTGGCGTTGCTCCCGAATAAAAACGCCAATCCACGGAACCTAATTTGCCGTGGCGCATTGTATCGCTGTGAAATGAAATCAAATGAAATCAGTGTCACCAGAAAATCTTGGTGCACTGTTCAAAAGTGGAGAAGATGATGAAGAAGTTTCTTGTAGCAACTGCGGGCATCCTGATGCTGACAACGAGCGTATTCGCACAGTCAAGCGCGTTGGACATTCGCAAACAATTCTCCGGTTATATGAAGGATGATCCGACGCTCATCGACATGTTTATGGATGAAACCGGCAAGGACCGCGATGACGCCGACTTTATGGCGCGCATGGAAAAGGCCACCCCTGAGCAGAAGGCCATGATGATGAAGGCCTGCACGGAAGCTCAGGACGCAAAGGTCGGATTTTCCGATATGGTTGCCAGCCGTTGCAAGGCGATGGTGCCGGCTCAATAATTTCTGGCTGAGCATCGCTTGGACTGGAAAAAACCGCCGCACCTGCCCCCCCACCACACCTGCGGCGTCTTGAAGCCCTGCCAGAAATGGCGGGGCTTTTTGTTGTTATGGTGGTAACGCTTGTGGCGGAAGGCGGGTTTGTGTCTGTGAGACAGAACGAATTGGCCGACAGTTGGAGGAGATGGATGTCATGACTTTCTTCCCCGGAACCGACCCCGAGCCCGGCAACAAATTTGCCTCAGACGCAATTGAAACGATGGTTCTTGCCAGCGCCAAGGATCTTGGCGGTTTTGAAGTAAGGCGGGCATTGCCGACGGCGAAACGGCGGATGGTGGGGCCGTTCATTTTTTTTGACCATATGGGACCGGCGATCATGACGCCGGAAAAGATGATGGATGTGCGCCCGCACCCGCACATCGGGCTGGCGACCGTCACCTATCTGTTCGACGGCAAGATACGGCACCGCGATTCGCTTGGCACCGAGATGGTGATTGCGCCGGGCGATGTGAATTTGATGACGGCGGGGCGCGGCATCGTGCACTCCGAGCGCACGCCTGAAGATCTGCGCAGCGATCCGATGGCGATATCGGGTTTGCAGACCTGGATTGCGCTGCCCGAAAAGGTCGAAGAGATGGAACCGGCGTTTGCCAATGTCGCGTCAACACAGCTTCCGAAATTTTCTGATTCAAACATGGCCATGCGGGTGATCATGGGATCGTTCGCCGGTATGACATCGCCAGTGCCTACCTATTCGCAGACGGTCTATGTTGACGTGCGGCTGAACGCCGCGCAGCGGCTGCAACTGCCCGCCAGCATTGAGGAACGGGCAATCTATATCCTGTCCGGCGAAGTCGAGGTTTCGGGCGACCGGTTTGCGCGGCATCAGCTACTGGTGTTCAAGCCTGGTGATGAAATCGTGCTGACAGCGGCGATTGACGCTCATTTTGTGCTGCTTGGCGGCGATTCGATCGGGTCCAAGCGGTATATCTGGTGGAATTTTGTTTCGTCGTCTCAGGAAAAGATTGAGCTAGCCAAGGAAGAGTGGCGTACCGGGCGGTTTGATATGGTGCCGGGTGACGATCAAGAGTTCATTCCGCTGCCTGCATGAAGTCTCACATTATGGTGCAAGAGATGAGCGTTGTCTTGCCGCAAAGGTGGCGTTCCTTTAGACCAGACCAGCATAACAAAGGCCGCAGCCGAATTGACCGCCCCCATCACGCCACTCCTCGACAAGATCACCATCCCCGCTGACCTGCGCCGGATCGCGGAATCCGATCTGCCACAGGTGGCAGCAGAGGTGCGGGCGGAAATGATCGACGCAGTGTCCAAGACCGGCGGTCATCTGGGCGCGGGGCTCGGCGTGGTCGAACTGACTGTCGCGCTGCACTATGTTTTCAACACGCCTGACGACCGGGTTATCTGGGACGTTGGCCATCAGGCCTATCCACACAAGATCCTGACCGGACGCCGTGACCGAATCCGCACTCTGCGGCAGGAAGGCGGGCTGTCCGGCTTCACCAAGCGGTCGGAAAGCGAATACGACCCGTTCGGCGCGGCGCATTCCTCGACGTCGATTTCCGCCGGGCTCGGCATGGCTGTGGCGCGGGATTTGTCGGGCCGGACCAACAATGTGATTTCCGTCATAGGCGACGGTGCCATGTCGGCGGGCATGGCGTTTGAGGCGCTCAACAATGCGGGCGCGATGGATGCGCGGCTGATTGTGGTGCTCAACGACAATGACATGTCGATTGCGCCGCCAACCGGAGCAATGAGCGCCTATCTGGCGCGGCTTGCATCGGGGCGGACGTATTTGGGCCTGCGCGATATTGGCAAGAAGTTGACCAAATATCTCGGCAAGCGCATCGACCGGGCGATCACCCGCGCGGTGGAGCATGCGCGCGGCTATGTGACTGGCGGGACGATGTTTGAGGAGCTTGGCTTCTATCATATCGGGCCGATTGACGGGCATGACCTGGATACGCTGGTGTCGGTGCTGCGCAACGTTCGCGACAATTACAAAGGGCCGGTGTTGATTCATGCGGTAACGCAGAAGGGCAAGGGCTATGCGCCTGCCGAAGCTGCCGCCGACAAATATCACGGCGTCAACAAGTTTGACGTGGTGACCGGCACACAGTCCAAACCGCCAGCCAATGCGCCGAGTTACACGCGGGTGTTCGGCGATAGCCTCGCGATTGAAGGTGCGTTCGACGACAAGATCGTCGGCATCACAGCTGCCATGCCCAACGGCACCGGGCTCGATATCTTCGGCAAGGCGTTTCCCGGTCGGTTGTTTGATGTCGGCATTGCCGAGCAACATGCGGTGACATTTGCGGCGGGGCTTGCGAGTGAAGGTTTCAAGCCGTTTGTGGCGATCTATTCGACATTCCTGCAGCGCGCCTACGATCAAGTCGTCCATGACGTCGCCATTCAGGGCCTTCCGGTGCGCTTCCCGATTGATCGTGCCGGTTATGTCGGTGCGGATGGCGCGACGCATGCGGGTTCGTTTGACACCACCTATCTGGCCACATTGCCGGGCTTTGTGGTGATGGCGGCGGCGGATGAGGCCGAATTGCGCCACATGGTGCGCACCGCTGCCGAGTATAACGAAGGTCCGATCGCGTTCCGCTATCCGCGCGGCGATGGTGTCGGCGTTGATCTGCCCGAGCGCGGTTCGATTTTGCCCATCGGCAAAGGCCGGATCGTCAAGGAAGGCACGCGCGTGGCGCTGCTGTCGTTCGGCACGCGCTTGCAGGAATGCCTTGCCGCGGCGGTGGAGCTGGATGCGGCCGGGCTTTCCACAACTGTCGCAGACGCGCGGTTCGCCAAGCCGCTGGACGAAGATATGATCCGGCGTTTGGCCAAAAACCACGAAGTGCTGATCATGGTCGAAGAGGGTGCGGTCGGCGGGTTCGGCAGTCACGTGCTTCAGTTTCTGGCCACCAACGGCCTTCTTGATTTCGGCCTCAAGGTTCGTCCGCTTTGCCTGCCGGACGAATTTACCGACCACGCCAAGCCGGAGCGCATGTATGAGCTTGCCGGGCTGGACGCCAAAGGGATCGTCCACACGGTGTTCGCGGCCCTCGGCGAGCAGATGAAGGCACCTGCGCGGGCTTGATGCTCAAGCCGCCACAAACACCTCGCGCGCAATCAGCCATTTCGCCTGCTCGTCGCGTCTGAGGGCGATCATGAGCGTGAGGCTGCCATCCTCCACCATCTGGATGGCGGACGCGCTATCGCCGCTTTGGTCGTACCACAGCGTTATCAGGCCTTCAAACGTTCTGCCGACTTCCCTCGCTTCGGAGATCATGATCTCGAAGCTCTGTTGTATGGCTTCACGCCCACGCAAGATCGTGCCGGCTGCGACGAATATTTCCGCGTCGTGCGTATAGAATGCGGCGGCGGCTTCAAAATCGCCGCATCGCAAGGCCTCAGTGTAGCGCGTCGAGACTTCGTCAAGTTCTTCTGCAAATCCCATCACTGTCCCCGATCAGAAGGTCTTCCCAAACCTTCGTCCGTCCACCCCAAGCAATTGCTAACGCAATCCTGCGCAGTAACCAAACAAAAACCAAACGGCTTTGCTTTCTGCTAACCGCGCTTGTTTGCTGAAGATTCTGATCTTTGCTTTAATCCATACGCGGGGTTACAGGGAGACCAAGATGCTGAAAACAGCACTCGCCGCCATTTTGATTGCCGGATTTGCGACCAACGCAATGGCGATCGACGGGCCGAAGTATGACCGCAGGATTGAAGCTGCGGTGAAGAAGATTGTCGCCAAAAAAGTTGGCGATATCCGGGGGCCGTTTAACACGGAAACGCAGCCCGTTCTAGCAGTTGGCAACAACGAAGCTGCTGCCGATATCGACGCGTCGGCGCAGTCAACGGAAATGCCGCTGGTGCAGGTGGCGTCTCTTGATGTTGCGTTGCGGTCTGCTTTCCTTTCACCCTTTAAGTATCATTCAGGACGGCCGGAGCCTGTTCGCAGGGTTCAGAAGCCGACCAGTTTTCAATACTTCTGATCGCTTTTGCTTGTAAGGCGCGCCTTCGTCGGGCAATGAGGCCCGATGATGTCGAGTATTTCCAAACGTTTGCGGCTTGATGAAGCGCTTGTGGCGCGGGGGCTCTACGCTTCGCGTTCGCGGGCGCGGGATGCCATTGCCCGCGGGACCGTTACAATAGGTGACGCCGTCAGGTCCAAGCCGGGACATCTGGTGGACGCCAACGCAATCTTGTCCATTGACGACCCGGCACAGCGTTACGTGTCCCGCGCGGCGCTAAAGCTGTTGGCCGGCTTGCAGCATTTCGGAATGTCACCGGACGGATTGACCGCGCTGGACATCGGCGCTTCGACAGGCGGGTTTGTGCAGGTTTTGCTGCAACTTGGCGTCGCACACGTGATTGCGGTCGATGTCGGGCATGGGCAATTGCATCCCTCGCTTATCGGCGACCTGCGGGTGACCAATCTCGAAGGGCTCAACGCGCGGGAGCTTTCGCGTGACCATCTGGCTGGTCGAAAAATTGGGTTCGTGGTCAGTGATGTGAGCTTCATCTCGTTGAAGCTGGCGCTGCCGCCCGCATTGGATCTGGCGGAGGCAGGGGCGTTTTGCGTGCTCCTCGTCAAGCCGCAGTTTGAGGCGGGGCGCGAGGCAATTGGCAAAGGCGGATTGCTGAAAGACCGCTCATTGGGACTGGAAATTGCCGATAATTTGCGGGCATGGCTCGACACACAAAAGGGCTGGCGGGCGATTGGGGTTTGCGCTTCACCGATTGAAGGCGCAGATGGCAACCACGAATATCTGCTCGGCGGGATAAAAGACCGATGAATTTGACGATCACTGAAATGGGCGGGCGCGGCGAAGGCTTGGCTGCGGGACCGAACGGGCCGGTGCATGTGCCGTTCACACTGCCGGGCGAGAGCGTCAACGTTGCCGTCAATGGCGGGCGTGGCACGGTGATCTCTATTCTTGAACCGTCCAGTCAACGTGTCACGCCGGTATGCAGGCATTTCGAGCATTGCGGCGGATGCATGTTGCAGCATTGGCAGACAGATGCGCAGATGGAATGGAAGCGGCTGGAGGTGCGTGATGCGCTGGCCAAGCGCGGCATTGCGAGCGAAGTGCAGCCGATCATTGGATGCGGGCCGGGCGAGCGGCGGCGCGCGACATTTAGCGTGCGCGAAGAGCAGGGGCGCAAGGTCGTCGGCTTTAATGCTGCGTTGAGCCACGATGTGGTCGAGATTACGGAATGCCCGGTCTCCGCGCCGCAGATTGTTGCAGCCCTGCCGGTGGTGCGGGAACTCGCCAAGCACATGAAGGTTCCCCGCGAAGGCGGTCATATTGCCGTCACTCTGACAGAGAGCGGTCTTGACATGCATGTGTCCGGCTTTGACAAGATGACCGATGAGTTGCGGCGCAAGATGAGCGCGTTTGCACTGGCACACGGGCTGGCGCGGCTGTCTGCGGACGAAGAAGTGCTGGTCGAGCCGAAGCGTCCTGTCATCCACTTCGGACCCGTGGCTGTGACGCCGCCGCCGGGCGGGTTTCTGCAGGCATCTGAGCGGATCGAAGCTGCCATGGCAGCGCTGGTCGGCTCATATTTTTCCAAGGCGAAGAAGGTGGCGGACCTGTTTGCGGGGTCAGGCGCGTTCACGTTCCGGATTGCGATCAAGGCACCGGTGCATGCGGTAGAGGGTGAAAAGGCGGCAGTTGCGGCGCTTGATCGAGGGCGGCGCGGGTTGCAGGGTGTCAAGGCGATCACCGTTGAACAGCGCGATCTGTTCCGGCGGCCTTTGATGGTTTCGGAACTCAAAGCCTATGACGCCGTGGTGTTTGACCCGCCGCGCGCGGGTGCCGAGGATCAGGCGCGGATGTTGGCAAAATCCGGTGTCCGGTGGATTGCGGCGGTGTCGTGCAATCCGGGAACGCTGGCGCGCGATTTGCGGATACTCATCGATGGCGGGTTCAAGCTGAAAAGCGTGACGCCGTTTGACCAGTTTTTATGGTCGGCTCATGTCGAGGCGGTGGCTTTGCTTGAAAACCCGAATGCCGGGTCAGGCCTGCGCAAAATCTTCGGCTGACAACGCAAACACTTCGCCTTGGCTGTCCTCGGTGTCGAGGAACAGGAAGGGCAGGTCCGGATAGTCGGCAACGAGCTGATCACGGCCGGTGCCGAATTCGCAGATCAGCAGGCCGGTTTCTGTAAGGTGGCCCGGCGCTTCAGCCAAAATTTGCCGCACAAGGTCGAAGCCGTCTTCGCCTGAAACATGGGCCATTTTCGGTTCAGCGGCATGTTCGGGGGCGAAGGCGTTGACTTCCTCTTGCGCAACATAGGGCGGGTTGGCGAGGATCAGGTCGTAGCGTCGGTCTTTCAGCGCTGAGAAGAGATTGCCTTGATGCAAGGTGATGCGATTGTCGAGGCGGTGGGTGGCGACGTTGATTTGCGCCACTTCGAGGGCATCGGCAGACAGGTCTGTCGCATCAACGCGCGCGTTCTCAAACCGCATCGCGGCGAGCACCGCAATGCAGGCGGAGCCGGTGCAAAGGTCAAGCACGCTCTCGATGGATTCAGGTTCGGGTATCAGCGCGTTTTCGCCGCCTGCGAAGTCAGGTCGGCCAAGCAGTTCGCCAATGTAGGAGCGCGGGATGATGACGCGTTCATCGACGTAGAACGGCACGCCGTGCATATAGGCCTTGTTGAGCAAGTACGGCAGCGGCTTGCGTGTTGTGACGCGGGCGTCGATCAAATCTGCAAGATGCCGACGCTCAGTGTCGAGCAGGCGGGCGTCGAGGAAAGGTTCGAGCCGGTCAATGGGCAGATGCAGGCCTTCTAGCACAAGGTACGCCGCTTCGTCATAGGCGTTGGTTGTGCCGTGGCCATAGACCAGTTCTGCGGCGGTGAAGCGCGAAACGGCGTGGCGCAGGAAGTCGCGAATGGTTTGGAAGCTGGAAATAGGGGACCCTGTCATTTCGGCTCACGTTTTGGCAGGTGAGTAGCGCTGACAAGCGGCCATGGCAACCGGGTCTGGCGTCCTTCCTCCCCGTGAATTGCGGCGGGACGGGAAGAAACGGGATTGATGGCATATCAACTTGCACGCGGACTATGGCATGACAGATTTGTCAGGAGACGATTCCATGGAAGTTCTAACTTCGCGGCGCCTGCGGGGCAAAATTGACATGGCGCTGGTGGCGCGGGGCAATCACTTCGTGACAGTTGCCACAGACACGCTGGACATAACCTTCGACGGAATAGTTGGCGATC
Organism: Phyllobacteriaceae bacterium; assembly: GCA_031370195.1. Taxonomy (GTDB): domain Bacteria; phylum Pseudomonadota; class Alphaproteobacteria; order Rhizobiales; family Rhizobiaceae; genus JANMEX01. The sequence continues at coordinate 1,010 of JANMQE010000119.1, read as the reverse complement.
ATCACGCTGGCGCGACGCGCAAATCCGGCGGGCGGGAACCTTGGTATCCGCGCGGGACCGTCATCCGCAACGAGCGGCAGCTGTCGCTTGTGTCTGTCGAAGAACTCGGCACGATTGCGCAGAGCATGGGCGTTGATCATGTCAAACCGGAGTGGCTTGGCGCGAATTTGGTGATCTCTGGCGTCCCTGACCTCACGATGTTGCCGCCGCGTACCCTGCTGATCTTTGGCGGTGGCGTGACGTTGAAGATCGACGGGCAGAATGCGCCCTGCAAACTTGCGGGACGTGCTGTGGCCAGGGGATTGGGGCGTGCCGACGTTGATGACACGGCACTGGCGTTTGTGAAGGCGGCGAAACGGCTGCGCGGGCTGGTGGCTTGGGTGGAAAAGCCGGGGACAATCACGACTGGCGAAGCGATTGAGGCCCGGGTGCCCGAGCAGTGGCTTTACCAGCCTCAGACCTCTTCCTCCGGATCAAGATAGCGCGTGGCGCGCCAGTCCGTGAGTTTGGCATTGATCGCGTCCAAACAGAAATGGCGCGCTGATTCCTGATCGTACCCCTCGCTCAGCAGGGCGTCGTAATCCGTGTGCTCGTGGCGGATATGGGCGACCAGCGACAGCCATGTGCTGATTCCTGCCGGAAAGCTGCGCAGATGGCGGGAGGCGGCGTGGGTTCTGACCGCTTCAGCGTCCAGATAGGGGATGCCCGGCGCCAAACCGATCAAAGCCTTTGCGATTTCCTTCTGCAACTTGGTGGAAAGCGACAAAAATCTGTCTCCATGCGACTTGCGCGCGGTGTTGGAATGACATAAACATATCTTTATGTCTTTTGCGAGGATACGATGAGCGTGGTTCAACTGCCCCTGGACGGTCTGGTGGATACCTTGAAAGCGGTGGCTGAATCCAGCCGTTTGCGCATCCTCCACCTGTTGAAGCGCGGCGACCTGACAGTGACCGATATCACCACCGTGCTTGGCCAGTCGCAGCCACGTGTGTCTCGCCATCTGAAAC
>JANMQE010000098.1:0-17587 GCA_031370195.1 Phyllobacteriaceae bacterium | reverse complement strand
GCCGGTCTGGTCGGCAATCGACCCCAGCACCGGCGACAAAATGGCGATGACCAACCCTGCGGCGGCAGCCGAATAGGCCCAGACCGCCTGCGCCTGCACCGGGTCGCTCGACAGGCGCGACACAAAGTAGGGTCCGAATATAAACGTTGTGACGACTGTGAAGAACGGCTGCGCCGCCCAGTCGAACATCATCCAGCCATAGATGCCGCGTTTTGGCACACCGGGTCGACCAAGTTCCGCCATATTCCCCCCCAGATTGCCGGTAGCGGCAAATCACCCTGACATTGTGGATACTGTCACCAGTTCCATGACATTGGCAAGGCAGGGCCTAACAGGCCAAAATCAAAGTTCGACAACGTGGTCATCCAACTCGTTGGTATCGCCCGCAGTCTTCGGGAAATGTTTTCCAAGCAGCGTGCCTGTCGCCTCAATGGCCTGCAGGAAGCCGTCGGCATAGCGCCGCTTGCGGGCGCTTTCGATCAGCATTGAGCAAATTGCGTCCCAGTCGGCTTGGCTGACATGCGCATTGATTGCATCGTCGGCGATGACCTCGGCGTAGCGCTCGTCAACCGAGACGAACAGCAAGACCCCGGTGCGGGCCTTGGTGATGTGGATGTTGCGGGCCAGAAACTGCGCGACCGCGTTTTGGTGCGCCCGCTTTGCCAGCGTGTTGCGCGGGACCAGCCGCTGGCAGACCTGCGGCAAGAAGATCAGCACCGCCAGCACGGCAAGATAGGCGAACACAAACGCCGTCATGAACGCCCGTGCGTCCACGGCGATCCAGTATTGATGCTGTATCAGCGACACAATGAACGCGCCGAATATGGCGGCGAGCGATACGGCAAAGGCGGCCGGCGCGAAATAATCATCAGAGCGCCGCGCGATGACAGCATAGATTTCGCCGTCCGTGTGCCTTTCTGCAGCACGTATGGCTTTGGAGACCGCCTTGTGGTCGTCGGCAGACATCATTGACATCACCAGCCCCCCGAAGAACCGCCGCCGCCCGACGAGCCGCCACCGCCGGAGAAGCCGCCGCCAGAGGACGACCCGCCGCCGGATGACCAGCCGCCGGACGACGAACTGCCGCCCTTGCCCGGAGTGCTGTCGAGCGTCATCCCGCGCCAGCGGTATTTGTGCGTGCCGATCTTTTCGCCGAACATCCGGATAAGCAGCGGAATGATGAAGGCCGCAAGAAAAATGCCAACGAAAACTGTGATGAAAATGAGGAATATCCAGTCAACCGGCGGCTGGTTATCCAGATTGCGCTTGGCGCGCGCCTCAAGTTCCGCGCCGTCGCCGGTCAGAACTGTGAGGATATCCTTGACGCCATTCTGGATGCCGGTGGCGAAGTCACCCTCGCGGAAGCGCGGCACGATGGTTTCGCGGATGATGAGTCCCGACAGTGCGTCGGTCATCATGCCTTCGAGCCCATAGCCGACCTCGATGCGAAGCTTCCTGTCATCGCGCGCCACCAGAAGAAGGAGCCCATTGTCCTCGCCCTTCTGGCCGAGCGCCCATGTGCGGAACACCCTGTTGGCATAGTTTTCGAGAACATCGCCCTCAAGTGCCGGAATGGTCAGAATCACCACCTGATCGGAGGATTTCTTCTCGAATGCATCAAGCTCGGCAATCAGCGCCGCCTCCTGTTCGCTTGACAGCAAATCCGCCATGTCCACGACACGGCCCGTCAGTGCCGGAACTTCCAGCGCCATCGCTGGAAGCGCGGCCAGCAGCAGGCCAACGAGCAAGGCGAAGCGGGCGATAACCGCCCGCAACGCCACAGTTGACTTGGTCACAGCAAAACCGCGCACCGCAGGTCTTTCGCTTTCGGGTTCAGAACTTCACTTCCGGAACAACCATCTTGTCCTCAGCCACTGTGAAGGTCTCATATGGCTTGTTACCGGTCCACCACAGCCACGCCCAGATCGCACTCGGCAGGGTCTTCAGCGACGTGTTGTAGACGCGCACAGCTTCGATGTAGTCGCGTCGCGCAACGGCAATGCGGTTTTCAGTGCCTTCAAGCTGCGACTGAAGTGCGAGGAAATTCTGGTTGGACTTAAGGTCTGGATAGGCTTCAGCCACGGCCAGCAACCGGCCAAGTGAGCCTGTGATTGCTGACTGGTTTTCCTGAAAAGTTTTGAACGCATCAGGATTTGACAGGATGTCCGCCGGCACCTGCACCTGAGTGGCCTTGGCGCGTGCCTCGATGACCTCGACCAGAACAGTCTTCTCTTGCGTTGCAAAGCCCTTCACGGTTTCCACAAGATTGGGAATGAGGTCCGCGCGGCGCTGATACTGGTTGAGCACTTCACTCCATGATGCTTTCGCCTGCTCCTCGGCGGTCGGGATGGTGTTGAACCCGCAGCCGGACACAATGAGCGAAACGATCAGCAGTGTCGCGGCGGTGGCTGCAGCGCGAAAACCGCGGGCTTGAGTGACGGTGTGCATGGATAAACCTCGTGTTCAAAAAGCCACCGCAAATTTGCGGCCTGTCATCTCATAGCTGTTTTCGGCCCGGGAATGAAACTGCATTTTGCGTCGCAGCGCTGCTGGCGTTCTGCTAAGGTTGACTCATGAATCATCCATCACCTGACAACAATGAAAACGACCCGATTGAACTGTGGGGCACGCGAATCGGCCGCGGTCTCGGGTTTTTGATCACCATCGGCATCATCGTCGGCCTGATTGTTTGGCTCGGAGCCTCGGCACCATGAACGGCGTCAGGGATGCGGCCTCCAATCCGGCGGTGATTGTGATCTCCAGCCATGTCGTGCGCGGCGCAGTCGGCAACCGCGCGGCGGTGTTTGCACTTGAAAGCCTCGGCTTTCCGGTCTGGGCAGTTCCGACAGTCACGCTGCCTTGGCACCCGGGCCATGGCCGCGCCACACGCCTCGTGCCGGACTCGGAAGAGTTTGCAGCCCTCATCGACGATCTGACAAAGTCGCCATGGCTTGGCGAAGTCGGCGCAATCATGACCGGTTATCTTGGCAGTGCCACACAAGCAGAGCCTGCCGCCCGGCTTGTCAGGGCATTGAAGAAACTCAATCCAGATGCGGTCTATCTGTGCGACCCGGTCATTGGCGACGCTAGCGGGCTTTACGTTCCCGAGGCAACCGCCGACGCCATCCGCGACCACTTGATGCCGCTGGCAAACATTGCAACGCCAAACCGCTATGAACTTGGCTGGCTGTCAGACCGCGCGCTTGAAGACAACAATGCCATCATAGACGCGGCACTGATGCTGGGCGCGCAAACTGTCATCGCGACGTCTGCCCATGCGATGATGACGGGGTCCACCGGCAATCTCCTCATCAAGACCAGCGAAACAATCATGGCCGAACACCGTCTGGTAGTTGGCCCTACAAACGGCCTCGGCGACCTCACGTCCGCGCTGTTCCTCGCCCGCCGCCTGTCCGGCGACAGCGACGAAAAGGCGCTGCGCCACACCACCGCCGCAGTGTTTGAGATGATGGCACGCGCATCCAAGCGCGGTGCAAACGAACTGATGCTGGCCGCCGACGCCTCGTCGATGGCCCACCCGATGGCAATGGTGCAGATGCGCAAACTGTTCAGACCTAAGGCGAAGGAACCGGCGTGACCATCTGCGTCGGTGTGGATGGCTGCAAGAACGGATGGATAGCGGTTTGGCGCAATCATCAAGGAGCCAGCGTCCAAGTTTACAGCACTTTCGCAACCTTGCTGGCAGCATTTCCAGCTGATGCCACCGTCGCTGTGGACATCCCCATCGGACTGCCAGACCAGATTGTTGGCGCAGGCCGCAAGGCAGAGCAGTGTGTTCGCAGGCTGCTCCCTGGCAAATCTTCCTCTGTGTTTTCCGTTCCGTCCCGAAAAGCCGTTGAGGCGGGAATGGAATATTGGGAGCGTTACAAGGCCAAGTTTCTTCCCTACTCCAAGGCGTATGACCTTACCAAACAGGTGGCCTGTGAGACGTCAGAACCACCCAAGTCACTCTCGCGCCAAGCCTTTGGCATCCTGCCGAAGATTGCCGAAGTTGACAGGCTGTTGGCTTCAAACAAAGCGGTATCAAGACGCGTCTTCGAATCCCATCCTGAACTCGCCTTTGCGATGATGAACGACGGCAGACCCATGGCGCACCCCAAGAAATTACCGAACGGCGAAAACGAGCGTCGAGTTATTCTGATGTCCCAAGGCTTCAGTGCTGATTTCCTGAGCCAAAAAGTTCCCCGCGGTGCCAATGTCGATGATTTTCTTGATGCCTGCGTCATGCAGCTGGTTGCTGAACGGTTGGAAAAGGGTGAGGCGAAGTCCCATCCATCGCCGCCAGGGCGGGATCGTTTCGGTCTGCCAATCGCCATCCACGCGTAAATTGTGCGCTGCAAAATCCACAATTGATCTGCCCGCGTTTTATCGCTAATCCAAAACTTATGGTTCAGTTTCCCGAACGTCTTCTCGAAGGCTACCGCGCGTTTATGGCGGGGAGATACACCCAAGATCTCAAGCGCTACCAGAACTTGGCGGAGAGCGGCCAGAAGCCGCGCACGATGGTGATCGCCTGCTGCGATTCGCGCGCTGCGCCGGAAACCATCTTCGATTGCGGCCCGGGCGAACTGTTCGTGGTACGCAATGTTGCCAATCTGGTACCACCCTACAAACCGGACGGCGAATACCACGGCACATCCGCCGCTCTCGAGTTTGCCGTGCAGGGCCTCAAGGTTGAGCACATTGTGGTTTTGGGCCATGGCCGCTGTAGCGGCATCGAAGCTTCGCTCAATCAGGATTTTCTGCCGCTTTCGCCGGGCGACTTCATCGGCCAATGGATGAAGCTGGTGCAGCCTGCGGCAGAGGTCATTGCTGCCAACACATTGCTCACCGCATCCGAACGCCAGCGCGCCATGGAGCGCGTATCCATCCGTTTTTCGCTTGAAAACCTGCGGACCTTTCCTTGCGTGAACATCCTGGAAGGCAAAGGCCGCATTGCGCTGCATGGTGCGTGGTTTGACATTTCCACTGGCGAACTCTGGGTGATGAACCCCGAGACCGGTGATTTCATCCGGCCCTGAGAGGAGACTTTCCGATGACGAGGCTGATCTGTGCGCTGGTCCTTTTTTTAATGTCATGGACGACCGCGTTGTCTGGCGAGGCAGAGGCGGTGCTGGTTGAACGCTGGTACTCAGCTCTCGAAAAGATCGACCGCACAGCATTTGACAACCTTCTGTCAAACACCGCCAAGGTGACTCTCGGCGACCTCGATATCACTCAGACCAAGGCAGAATTCATCGCCAGCCTTGATGAATGGCAAGACGCCATGAAAGGCGCATCGATCCGCCACGCGATTGACGATGATACAGACGGTTTGATCACGGTCTCGGTCTGCTATAAATTCACTGACAATGAATCGCTGACGCGCGAAGTCTTTGCCTTCGAAGGGGCCAAGATCATGTCATCAGAACAGGAAACAATTGCAGAGACGTGCGAGAGCTTTCCGGGGTGATTTAGGGTCCTCACGCCTTTCCGGCGTTTGCGGTGCGGCGCTGGCGCGAAGTGACGGGCGAGGGAAAGTCCAATCACATTTATTTGTGGTGCCTCGCCTTTGCCACGAAGCCTGCTATCTTGATGCCGATGAGCATGGGCCAAATCAGTGACACGACTCTGCCGCGCCTGACGCGCGTTCGGCTTGTAACGGGGTTGTCCGTCCTGTTTGAACGGCTGTGGCCGCTCTTGTTGCCCTGCCTTATTGCATTCTCTGCGGTCCTGACCCTCTCATGGTTCGGACTGTTCCGTTCTGTGCCAGACACTCTGCGTTTTGCCTTTCTCGGTATTCTTTGTCTGTCATTTTTTGCCAGCCTTTGGCCGCTGCGCCATTTCACGCTGCCGTCGGCGCAAGACATTGATGCGCGGCTTGAGGCTGCAAACCGGCTTGCGAACCAGCCTATCGGCGCGCTCGCGGACCGGTTGGCGGGCAGCCCCGATGATTTTGCCAATGCGCTGTGGCGTGAGCATCAGCGCCGAATGGCCGCAAAACTGCACGGCATCCAACCGGCAAATCCTGCACCGCGCACCTTCGATCATGACCGGTATGCGTTGCGCGCCCTACCCGCGCTGGGCCTGTTTGTCGCATTCGCATTTTCGCAAGGCAGTCTTGGCGGCAGGGTGTCCGATATCTGGACCGGCCCTGCGGTCATTCCACCCGTACCGCCGCGCGTCGATGCCTGGGTTACACCGCCGCGTTACACCGGCAAGGCACCGCTCTTTCTGTCAGGCCCCGGCCAAGACGCCGGGCAAGTGTATACTGTTCCGGAAAACTCCGAACTGACCATTCGGATTGGCAGTGAGGCTGAAGGCGACTATCTGCTTTCGGTTGACGGCAAGCCGATGCCTGAGCCTGTTGCCGCGCCGAAGTCTGCCGACGCGAAAGTCAGCTCGGGCAAAGTCCTCAAGGGTGTCTTGTCCAGCGACGGCAACGTCACACTTCAAGGCTCTGGGCTAGCCTTGGAAACTTGGGCATTCAAGGTCGTAGCCGACAGCGCACCGGTCATCGCTTTCACGGCTGACCCGACCGCAGATGTCAAAGGCACAATGAGCCTGACATACAAGATCACCGATGATTACGGCGCGGTGAAAGCAATCTCCAAATTTGAACCGGTGGAGATGGCGTCTGGCGCACGGCCATTGTTCGTCATGCCGGACCTCGCACTTTCGATTCCCCGCAAGAGCACAAGCGACGGTGAATCCAAGACAAACAAGGATTTGACCGAGCACCCGTTGGCTGGTGAAGCGTTTTCCCTCACACTGCATGCGGAAGATGGCGCAGGTCAGAAAGCGGTGAGCCAGACAAAGACTTATGCCTTGCCCGAATATTACTTTGCCAATCCCTTGTCACGCGCGCTGCAGGAAGACCGCCGCCTTCTTGCCCGCAATGCCAACGACAAGCCGCGCGTGCTTGATTATCTTGATGCGTTGATGATCCGCCCTGACGACACAATCCGCAACGCCAGCCATTATCTTGGCATCAAGACTGCCCGCACCCGTCTCGCTGCCGCCAAAACCGACGATCAATTGCGCGATGTCGTCGCGTACCTTTGGGAGATTGCCAAGGAAATCGACAAGAGTGCGCTGTCAGATGCGCAGCGCCGCTTGAAACAGGCGCAGGACAAACTTGCCCAAGCGCTGGAGAATGGCGCGTCAGACAAGGAAATCGAAAAGCTGATGCGCGAACTGCGTCAGGCGATGAACGAATACATGACGCAGCTCGCGCAGGAAGCCGAGAAAAACCCGCAGACCGCGCAGGACAACAAGGACAGCCAGGAGCTGCGCGCCTCCGAGCTCGAAAAGATGCTCGACAAGCTGGAAGATCTGGCCAAGCAGGGCGCGAAGGATCAGGCCAAACAGCTGTTGTCGCAGCTGAACGAGATGATGAACAACCTCCAGGCCCGCAAGGGCAAGAAGGGTGGCGAGGGCCAGTCGCAGATGGAGGGCAAGCTCAACGAGCTGGGCAAAATGCTGCGCGACCAGCAGAAGCTGATGGATGAAACCTACAAGAAAGGTCGCGAGCGAGGCGATCAGGGCGATGGCGGCACGCAGAAGGGTGGCGAGCAAGGCCAAGGTCAAGAGGGCCGGAATGGTCAGGGCAGTCAGCCGGGCGATGGCAATGGCACAGGCGAACTTGCACGCCGCCAGAATGATCTTGGCAGACGCCTGAACGATATGATGGAGGGTTTGAAAGGTTTGGGGCTTGATCCCGGCCAAGAGCTCTCGGACGCGGGCAAGTCGATGGGGCGTGCAGGCAAAAAACTTGGCGATGGTGAGGCTGGAGAGGCGACGGGCGATCAGGCCGATGCACTCGATTCACTGCGCAAGGGTGCCCAAAGCATGATGGACCAGATGAAGCAGGCAATGGGCGAACAGGGCGGCGGCCAGCAGCCGGGCGGTCGCAACGGCCCCAACGACCGCGACCCGCTGGGACGCCCCCGCGCAACCGATGGGCCTGATATGGGCCAGTCCACAAAGGTTCCAGACGAAATCGACATCCAGCGCGCCCGCGAAATTCTCGAAGCGATCCGCAAGCGTCTGGGCGATGCGTTGAGCCCCGAAGCGGAAAAGAGCTATCTCGAACGTCTGCTGAAGTTCGAGTAAGGCCGCGCCTTCCACCTCGACCCTCCGGCGAGAGGGGCTTCGCGCAGCGAAGCGGTGAGGGAGAGTCAAAAGAGGAAAATATTCACAATACCCTTGACAATCTCCAAACACCAAGTCATCTTGTTCCTTCTATGTCCAAACGAGGAAATGATGGGGTTTGATTGGCCACTGGCAATAAAGCGCAACAGCGAGGCGCTCCAGCGCATCATCGCAACATTGTTTGCCATGGCCGGCATTGCCAATGGTGCAACATCAACGTCCCTTCCGCACCACCTCTACCGCGCCATTCTTCTCGTCTTGCGCCCCGCCGAATCCGCCGTCCGCCGTCTCGTCATCATCGCCGCTCGCGGCCTCGTGCTGAAACCACGCGTGTCCCGCCCCGCCCCGGCGGGTTTCTCGGTGCCGCCGCGCAAGGACACCGCGCACATACCCGCTTTTCTCCTCATTGATCCACTCAAGCGCTTCGCGCTGCACACCCCCGGAGCCGCTTCCGGGCCAATGCCACACATTCGTTCGTTCGACGGTTACGAACCGTTGTTTCTTGCGCACAGGCCGCAGGTTGAGCCAGACGAAGATGATGGCCCGGAGCAAATTTTCCGCCGCCTTCACGCGCTCAAAAGCGCGCTCGACGATCTGCCTCGTCAGGCGCGGCGGCTTGCGCGCTGGCGGGCGCGGCGCGATCTTGCGTTGAAAAACAAGCCCATCGGCAAGCGCTTCCGGATGTCACCCTTCCGGCCCGGCCACCCGCCCGGCCATCGGCAACGCCCCATTCACGAGATCGACGACATCCTGCGCGAATGCCACGGCCTCGCGCTTGACGCCTCAAGGCAGCCAAACACATCGTGAAACTGCGCGCCTGTTTCCAAAGCTGACATCAACCGGACAGCGCAAACTGTCCGGCGGTTTTGCTTGCCTGCAGTGTCTTGGCCGCGAGGACAAAATATCACAAAATATAATGAAAACAGAAGGTTAGATAAGGTCAACGATCCTAAGAGGAGCGAACTTTTGTTCGTGAGCATCGGAAGCGCAGGAAATTGCATCAGTTGGCCAACAAAGTGGATTTTCAGTCAGGCGTCGCCGGTGACTATGCCGACGAAGGGCAGTTCACGGAACGCATGCGCGACGTCCATGCCATAGCCGACGACAAAATAGTCCGGACATTCAAAGCCGACATAATCGGCATTGAAATCGGTTTGACGGCGCACACTTTTGTCAAGCAGCACGGCGACCGAGACAGATTTGGCACCACGCGCAATCATCATGTCGCGGGTGAATTTCAGGGTTTTTCCTGATTCCAGAATGTCGTCGATCAGAAGAATATCGCGGCCGCGCACATCATTGTCGATGTCGCGCAGCACTTTGACATCTCCCGACACGGTGCCTGAACCATAACTGGAGATGGTGATAAACTCGACCTCAGGCGCAAGACCGGCATCATGCATGGCACGGATGAGGTCAGCGGCAAAGACGAATGACCCTTTCAGGATCGAAATGACCAGAAGGTCATGATAGTCATGCGCTGCAATATCCTTGGCCAGCTCCAGATTGCGCATCGCAATTGTCGATGCACTGAACAGCACATCGATCTTTTTCCCGCGAACAACGTGCATCACCATCCCCTGAGTTGCCGTTTTGAAGCCACGTCAATACAGGAGCGCGTGTCCGCCGCAAACCCAGAAAACCGCAAATGCCGCAACCGCAGTGAAAAACAGGAAGGCGGGCGTCAGTTGTTCAGGCTGATCATTTGAAGGCTGTGCCATCCCGTCCGCCCGAAGCAGCGACAGGTCGTCCATGGAACTTGCCGCGTCCCGAAAAGTGCCCTCCGCACGCGCAACCGTTGGCTCAGTCCGCTTGGTGGGCAGCACTGTCTCAAACTCCGCATCAATGATGCAGTCCAAATTCAGCTGCATGGCTTGCGCTGCCATCATTCCGGCCCTTTTCTCAATCCTTGCTGACCGGTAAACGGGATTGGTTAAGTTTTGCCAAATGTGCAAGCGATTCGCTGGCGAGGGCATACAATGCAGGGTGAAGGCTTTCAGTGATCCGCTTTGAAAATGTCGGGCTGCGCTATGGAATGGGACCGGAAATCCTCAAGGATGTTTCGTTCCACGTCCGGCCGAAGTCATTCCAGTTCCTGACCGGCCCGTCAGGTGCCGGCAAGACGACGCTGTTGCGGCTGTTGTTTCTTGCGCTGAAGCCGACGCGCGGGCTGATTACCGCATTTGGCAAGGACATTTCAACAATCACCAATGCCGAACTGCCGTTCCTGCGCCGCCGGGTAGGCGTGGTGTTCCAGGATTTCCGGCTTCTTGACCATCTGACAACCTACGAAAACGTCGCACTGCCGCTGCGTGTGCGCGGCAAGGAGGAGGCGAGCTATCGCAAGGATGTTGTCGAACTTCTGAAATGGGTCGGCCTTGGAGACCGTATCCACGTGCTGCCGCCGGTCCTGTCAGGCGGCGAGAAGCAGCGCGCCGCAATTGCCCGCGCATTGATCGACCAGCCTGAAATCCTGTTGGCGGACGAACCGACCGGCAATGTCGATCCGCCACTTGCCCGCCGCCTGCTGCGCCTTTTCATGGAGCTGAACCGTTCGGGAACCTCCGTCGTCATCGCCACTCACGACCTGACCCTGATGGATCAGATTGATGCGCGGCGCATGATACTCAATGGCGGCCGGCTTGAAATTCATGACTGACCAAAACAGCGCAAAGAAACCAGCTGCCAAGCCAGCGGAGGAGGCGACAGACATGCGCCGTCTGCGTACGCAGAAAAGGTGGACGCTTGGCCGCAAAGACGACCGCCAGACACCAATTGTGCCAAACGGCAACATCTCGTCGACTGCGCTTATTTTTGTCATCGCGATCATGACATTCCTTGCATGCCTGACTTTGGGTGCTGTCACAGTCGTGCGCGACTCTGCGGCATCCTGGCAATTGCAGATCGCCCGCGAGGCAACCATCCAAATCAGGCCGGATGAAGGGCTGGACATGGAGGCAGCGCTTGAAACCGTGCAGGTTGCCGCTTCTGGCTTTGACGGTGTGCGTGACGCGCGGATTGTCGATAAAGAGGCAACGGCCCGACTGTTGGAGCCTTGGCTCGGCGCCGGCCTCGACATTGATGCTTTGCCAGTTCCACGCTTGGTTATCATCACCATTGACCCTGCATCGCCACCAGACTTTGCCTCAATTCGAACAGCCATAAAGGCGGCAGTGCCACAGGCTGTGCTGGAAGATCATCGCAATTGGGTGGACCGTTTGGTCGCCATGGCGCGGACAACTGTTTATTTCGGAATTGTTGTGCTGACGCTGGTGCTGGCGGCCACCGCGCTGGCGGTGATTTTTGCGACGCGCGGTGCCATGTCCGGAAACGGACATATCATTGAGGTGCTGCATTTCGTTGGTGCCGAGGGCAAATTCATTGCCAATGAATTCAGTCGTCGCTTCTTCTTCACCGGAGTGAAAGGCGCGCTGGCTGGTGGATTGGCGGCGCTGGCGCTGTTCATTTCCGTCGGTCTGTGGTCGGCAGCCAACCGGTCAACGCCGGAAGCTGATCAGGCGGCAGCGCTTTTCGGCGATTTCGCCATTGGCTGGGCCGGCTATACCGGCGTGATTGCAATTGTCATTCTGGTGGCGTTGCTAACGGCAGAAACCACCAGATTGACCGTTCTGCGCCACCTCAAGGGCTTGGATCGGTCAAATCCTGAATAATGCGGCGATTTCCTCGCGAATTTTCAGGGAACAACGTCAGCCCTGCCTGTTCACCGCCGCAATCCTTCTTTAACGTTTGTATTTACTTGCGTCTCGGGAACAGGATTTGACCAGCACGGCACGTCAGGCACAACAGCAACGCCACACGGGCGGATTGACCGCAGCGCTTTCAAAAGCGCTTCGCTGGTTGGGTCCGCTTGTGCTGTTCGGGTTGGCCGCATTTTTGATTGGCTTCGCGTATTTCTCCGAGAATGTGGCGCGGATGGGCGAACCTGACGAGGTCAATCCTGCCGACGCGATAGTCGTATTGACTGGAGGCCAATCGCGCATAGAAGCCGCGCTCGACCTTCTCAAGCGCAACAAAGGTGAACGGCTGCTGATTTCCGGCGTCAATGCCGATACGACCAAGAGCGCGCTGCGCAACGCGCTTGGCGCAGACAAGCGGCTGTTCGAATGCTGTGTGGATATCGGCTACGAGGCCAAAGACACGGTGGGAAATGCCGCTGAAACACAGACTTGGCTCAGCGACCACAAATATCAGGACATCATTCTGGTCACGAACAATTATCACATGTCGCGCAGTCTTCTTGAAATGCAGCGGATTGATCCGCGCTTGACCATCGTGCCTTACCCTGTAGTCAACTCGGACCTGACCAATGGCAAATGGATGCTGGACGCGGATGCGGTGCGCGTGCTGCTGGCCGAGTACATGAAATATCTCGGCGCGCTTTCCCGCAGTGCTCTGCCAGTGCCAAAATCTCTGGCTGCAGTCACCGGCATCTGACACTGCTCGGGTTCACGGCATGCCTTCATTCGTATAACCACACAATGGAATTCCATTATGAAGACAGGTCCGCACCCATGATTTTTCTGCGATCGCTTCTGTTCAATATCGCGTTCTATCTGAGTCTGATCGTTCAGATGATCATCTTCACACCCTATTATTTCCTCGCGCCGCGCGACAAGGCTTGGTTTGTGCCAAAATTCTGGGCGCGGTCCAACCACTGGCTGTTTGAGAAGATTGTTGGCTGTTCCTACGAGATCGAAGGGCTTGAGAATATCAAGCACGAGGCCTGCATCGTTGCGCCCAAGCATCAATCTTTCTGGGATGCCTATGCGTTTGTGCCGTTTGTGCCGGACCCGATCTACATCCTCAAGCGCGAACTGATGTGGATTCCGCTGTTTGGCTGGTATGTCGGCAAGATGAAAATGATACCGGTACATCGCGGTTCGCGCTCGATTGCTCTCAAATCGATCACCAAGGGAGCACAACCAGCAATCGCCGACAAGCGCCAGATCATGATCTATCCGGAAGGCACCCGCCGCGCGCCAGGCGAGGAACCTTCATACAAATTTGGCATCGCGCACCTCTACTATGAGCTTGGCCTGCCGGTTGTGCCGATCGCACATGTTGCGGGCCTGTTTTGGCCCCGCCGCCAGTTCATGCGCTATCCGGGCAAAATCAAATGCCGCGTTCTGCCCGCGATCCAGCCAGGACTTTCTAAAGAGGAGTTCCTGCGTCTGCTGCAGGAACAGACAGAGGCGGCATGCGATGAATTCCTGATTGAAGCGGCAACCGGGCCAAACCCGCCGCATTTGCCGCCATCGGCACTGAACCGGTTGGCGCAGTTGGGCGTAAAGTTGGTTAGGCAATAAGCGTTTGCCAAACCATCTGAGGAATTCACATGACGCCTGAACTGTTTGCTCTTGCCGCTCTCAGCCTTTTGGCACTGATTTTGCCACTGATTTATCTGTTTGGTTACACCACTGACGTCGGAGTCAAGGCGATGCTCGGCAATCGCGATGGCTTGCCCGAGCGCACCGGAGTTGCCGCGCGTGGCACGAGGGCGCATGCCAATTTGATTGAAAATCTAGTTCCCTACGCGGGCGTTGCTTTGACGGCGCAAGCATTGGGCGTATCCAACGGCGTCACCCAGGCTGCCGGAGTGGTCTTTTTGATTGCAAGGCTCGTCCATGCCGCAAGCTACCTGGCCGGAGTTTCCGTCGTGCGGACAGTGGCTTACTACGCAGGCGTTTTCGCGATTTTTGCCATTGGCATTCAGTTGTTTGTCTGAAGTCAGCGGACAATCCGCGCTACGCTCTCCAACCAATGATCGCGGATGCCAAGCGCCTCAAGATGCTCAACCGTGTTGAACAAATAGTCCTCATTGGTGCCGGATTTGCCGACCGCGCCCTTGACCCGCTCTGCCGCCTGTTCAACAGTTAGCGGTCCGCTGTATTGTTCATGGCGGCGGTCAACCACATAGCTCAACGCCTTGACCGTGCGGCCATCGGCCAGTTTCAAAGGCAGATACCGTTCGTTGTAGGCATGCGAGACAAGTTCGCGCTCGCGCAGGTAAGCAATCACCTCCTCGCGCAAAGCATTGTCAACGCGGAACGCAACGCCGACACAGGAGCCGCCCCGGTCAAGACCAAGCACAAGGCCGGAACGCTCAGGCGTGCCACGATGGACACGCGAAATGACGCACAGCGCGCGCCGGTAGCCATTGAGGCGCGCGCGCATCTTTTCGGCATGTTCAAAACCTGGCCGCCACATAAGCGAGCCATATCCAAACACCCAAAATTCGCCCATATCCGCCATCAACAGGAATGTCCGGCTGCTCTAATTCAAGTCGTGTGCCGTTACGAGGGATAGATCATGACGTCAACCGCAACTCCGGACGATGGCGGAAGCAAGCCAAACTATGCACGCCGGATAAAGTGGCTTGGAATTGTGGTGGCTATCCTGATGCTGGCGTTTACTGGCGGATGGTTCTATCTGGCGGATCTGGGCGAGAAGCAGATCGATCTTGCGCTTGCCAAGGTCAACACTGGTGCGCAGAAAATCGCTTGCGACAATCGGTCCATCAAAGGTTACCCGTTCCGCTTCGGCCTGTTCTGCGACTCTGTGCTGGTTGAGCAACCGTCAAAGGGTCTGCGTATTGCCGCAGGTGCCTTGCGCACGGCCGCGCAGGTTTACAATCCGTGGCATCTGATTGCCGAACTTGACGGTCCCGCTTCCATCGACGCGCCGGGATTGCAGCCGCTTGAGGTCAACTGGTCGCTGCTGCATTCAAGCGTCCGTGCCAACCGCCCACTGCCGGACAGGATTTCAGTGGAGGTCAAAACTCTCGACATTTCCATAAGAGGCCAATCCGAGGCGAGAAGCCGCGCCATCATCGCTGACTATGCTGCTGGTCACATGCGGTTAGAAGACAAAGACACGGCGTTTGCAGGCGAGATTAACGGTTTGCTCGTCGATCCGGCGGTCACGCCCGGTCGCGAGATTCCGTCGCTCTCCGCCTCTTATGATGCAGTGCTCACCGATGGCGTACAAATCTTGACGGCACGCCCGAGGAATGCCCGCGAGGCCCTGCGCGGCACCTCTGGCGAGATCCGCAGCGCAAGGGTTGTTTTCAAGGACGGCGGGACGCTGGAGCTTTCCGGCCCGCTGAGCATTGATGCTGACGGGCTCGTGACCGGCGATGTGAACATCAAGTTTGCAGACGGAGACAAGCTCGGCGCGGCGCTGGCCAAGATCGCCCCGGAGGCGGCCTCGGTCGTTCAGCCTGCCCTCTCAGCCGCATCGATGGGGGCAGACAAAGACAAGGGAGCAAGCCTGACGCTGACCATCCGCAAGGGCAAGGTTTCAGCCGGTTTCTTCCCGATTGGCAATATTCCGCCAATTTGACTACTCAGCCGGATGCTTGACCGTTTGGCGGCCGAAGTCGGGAACATCGACATCCTGCCCAGCCTCGATGATCGACTTTCGTATGGCGCGGGTGCGGGTGAAGAGATTGAACAGACCCTCGCCGTCGCCCCAGCGGATCAGCCGCTGCAGGGCGGCAAGATCCTCTGAGAAGCGTGCCAGCATTTCCAATATTGCATCCTTGTTGTGCAAGCAAACATCGCGCCACATGGTTGGATCGGAGGCGGCAAGACGGGTGAAATCGCGGAAGCCGGATGCGGAATATTTGATCACTTCCGATTCGGTGACGGCTTCGAGATCATCGGCAGTGCCGACAATGTTGTAAGCAATAAGATGCGGCAGATGCGAGACGATGGCGAGCACGAGATCGTGGTGGGCGGGGTCCATGCGGTCAACCATTGAGCCGCATGCTTCCCAGAAATGCGTCAACCTTTCGACTTCGCTTTCATCGCTGCCCTCAAGCGGCGTCAGAATGTGCCAACGGCCTTCAAAGAGTTCGGCAAAGCCAGCGTCCGGACCGGATTTTTCTGTGCCGGCAATCGGGTGGCCGGGTATGAAGTGCACACCATCAGGAATGTGCGGCTGCATTTGCGCGACTACCGATTGCTTGGTCGAGCCGACGTCAGTGACCACAGCGCCGGACTTCAGATACGGGGCAATCAGCTTAGCAACCGCCTCTGACGATCCGACGGGAACAGAGACGACGACAAGATCTGCATCCCTCACCGCTTCGCCCGCATCGGCAAAATAGCTGTCGCCAAGGCCAAGGTCTTGTGCTCGGGTCAATGTGTCCGCGCTGCGGGTTGAAATGGCGACATGCTTGGCAAGGCCGTGGCGGCGGATCACCCGTGCCAGTGACGACCCGATAAGCCCGATGCCGATCAAGGCGATTTTTTCATAGATGACTGTGCCCATCGCTCAGGTTCCCAGAAAGTCTTTGAGGGCGGCGACCACAAGCCGGTTGGCCTCTTCCGTGCCGACCGACATGCGCAGCGCATTCGGGAAGCCATAGGCAGTCACACGCCGAAGGATGAGGCCGCGCGCGGTAAGAAACGCATCCGCCCTTTCCGCTGACTTTGCAGCGTCAGCCAGGAAATGCACCAGCAGAAAATTGCCGACGCTGGGCGTTACCCGCAATCCGAGCTTGCCAATCTCCTGTGTCAGCCAGCCCAGCCACTCCTCATTGAACGCCGCCGCTTTTGCAACATGCGCCCGGTCCCGCATCGCGGCGGCACCTGAAAGGATCGCCGCCGAACTGAGGTTGAACGGGCTGCGGATACGGTTCATCGCATCCAGAATATGCGCTGGCGCATACATCCAGCCGATGCGCGCAGCGGCAAGGCCGTGGATTTTGGAGAAGGTCCGCGTCATTACAACATTCTCTGAGCCAGACACCAATTCGACGCCCGCCTCATAATCGTTGCGCCGCACGTATTCTGCATAGGCCGCGTCAAGAACCAGCAAGATATCGGGCCTCAATCCGGCATGCAGGCGGCGAATATCATCCATTGGAACGTAAGTGCCGGTCGGGTTGTTCGGGTTGGCGATGAACACGATCTTGGTGCGCGGCGTGACAGCCGCGAGGATGGCATCCACATCCGCCGTCTCGTTCTTCTCCCGCACCACAACCGGCGTTGCGCCCTGCGCCATGATCTGGATCTTGTAGACCAGAAAGCCGTGCTCGGTGAAAATGCCCTCATCGCCCGGCGCAAGATAGGTCTGGGCCAAAAGGCCAAGCAGCTCGTCCGAGCCATTGCCACACATGATGTTGGCAGGGTTCAATCCATGTATTTCGGCAATCGCGTCGCGCAGCGCCAGCGCCTGACCATCGGGGTAAATCTCGAGTTTGGATGCAGCCTCAGTGAACGCGGCCTGCGCATGTGTGCTGGCACCGAGCGGCGTCTCGTTGGATGAGAGCTTGAAGACCTTGGCCACTCCCGGCGCATGCTCCTTGCCCGGCACATAGGCGGCAATATCAAGAATGCCGGTCTTGGGCTGCGGGCGTGTGGGCGTGCTGGTCTGACTCATGGCTGTGCTGTCATATATGCTGCGG
>JANMQE010000077.1:0-5560 GCA_031370195.1 Phyllobacteriaceae bacterium | reverse complement strand
CGGCACCAGCGGCAGCACACAGGGCGACAGAAATGAGAGAGCACCTGCCCCGAGTGCACTTGCAAAGGAAACATCAATCGCCATACAGGCTCCTTGGACTTCTCGCTCCGGCAATAATCCCCTCAACGCCAAATGCAAGTCACGTTGGCGTCACGCATGACAGGCTGCAAATCACGCAAAAGCGATGAAACGTCTTCACAAGTTCCTGCGTCCATGAGAAAATGAAGCTCTTGTTCAGAAGGGCGGAGAAAATGACACTCACCGGATTTTTGGCCTACTCCGCCGCGCTTGCCGTCGCGGTTGCTCTTCCTGGGCCTGGCATTGTCGCCATGGTTGCGCGCGGTCTTGGCTCCGGCTTCCGCGCAACATTGCCGATGGCCATCGGCATTGCACTCGGCGATCTTATCTATCTTACCGCTGCAGTCTTGGGCCTTGCATTCATCGCAAAGTCATTTGGCCTCGCGTTCATGGCCTTCAAATACGCCGGTGCCGCCTATCTGCTTTATCTCGCATGGAAATTCTGGACTTCCGGCGTCGGCATTGAAAAAGTTGACGCCCGGCGCGCCGAAGGGCCTGTCGCCTCATTTCTTTCAGGGCTTCTCGTTACACTCGGCAATCCCAAGGTGATGGTGTTCTATCTTGCCTTGCTGCCTGCGATTGTTGACCTGACAACCGTGACGCTTAGTGATTATCTGGTTCTGACCGGTCTGACCCTCGTAATTCTGCTGATGATCCTCCTGCCCTACCTTGCATTGGCGACCAGAACGCGGGCGCTGTTGCAGACGCCGAAGGTGCTGAAGCGGCTCAGCAGAATAGCGGCCGGCTTCCTCGGCGCGGCAGCAGTGGCAATTGCCGCCCGCGCATAGAATCAGGACTTGCGACAAAGTTTCCTGAATGTGCACTTAGCAGGAATGATATTCCAAGGGTATTGATTGCTCATCGCATTTCAGCCTCGTCTTTTTCTCAAACGCCGCTAATCTGCACTCAAGTTTGTAGGGAGCAATTTCATGTCTGAGACCAGAAAGCCCGGCCGTGGCCGCGTCTATAACTCCATTATCGATACGATCGGCGATACGCCGCTGGTCCGGCTGGACAAATTCGCCAAAGAAAAAGGCATCGTTGCCCACCTCCTTGCCAAGCTTGAGTTCTTCAATCCAATCGCGTCGGTCAAAGACCGCATCGGCGTGTCGATGATCGAGAGCCTTGAAAAGCAGGGCAAGATCACGGCTGGCAAGACAACTTTGATTGAGCCGACCTCAGGCAACACCGGCATCGCGCTCGCCTTCGCAGCGGCTGCCAAAGGCTACCGCCTTATTCTCACAATGCCTGAAACCATGTCCATCGAGCGCCGCAAAATGCTGAAGCTGCTCGGTGCGGAGCTTGTGCTCACCGAAGGCCCGAAGGGGATGAAAGGTGCAATTGCGCGGGCGCAGGAACTGGCATCCGAGATCGATGGCGCCGTCATTCCGCAGCAGTTTGAAAACCCGGCCAATCCGGACATTCACCGCCGGACAACTGCCGAAGAAATCTGGAATGACACAGAAGGCGGCGTTGACATTTTCATCTCCGGCATCGGCACCGGCGGCACAATCACTGGCGTTGGCCAGGTGCTGAAGGCCCGCAAGCCGGGTTTGCAAGTGATTGCCGTCGAACCGGAAGCCTCACCGGTCCTCTCCGGTGGCGCTCCCGGACCGCACAAGATTCAAGGCATCGGTGCAGGCTTTGCTCCAGCCATCCTCGATACGAAGATTTATGATGAAGTCGTTCAGGTCTCCAACGATGAGGCTTTCGCAAATGCCCGTCTGGTCGCACGTCTCGAAGGTGTTCCAGTCGGCATTTCATCCGGTGCAGCGCTTGGAGCGGCGATAAAGGTTGGATCGCGCCCTGAAAACAAGGGCAAGACAATGGTTGTGATCATTCCGTCATTTGCCGAGCGCTATCTCTCAACCGCGCTGTTCGATGGCCTCGACGCCTGACGCTTGTGCATGGCGCTTGACCGAGGGGCAGCAACCTGCCCCTTCTTTCATCAACCTGTATTGGCCAAGCCGTGCGCGGCGCTGACGTGATCCCATGCAAATCACCATACTCTCGCTAAGCATCGCCAAATCCGAACCCATCGCCACCAGAAGCGGCCGGACCGGCATATTCAAACGCCTGCAGCAAGGGCCTGTGTTTGTTGGTGAAACCGGTCTTGAAGGTGACGTTATTGTCGATTTGATAAACCATGGCGGCAGGGATCAGGCGGTCTATCTCTACAGCCGCGAGGACTATGAATGGTGGCAAGGCGAAATGGGTTGTGAAATCGAACCCGGCTCGTTTGGCGAAAACCTCACTATTTCCGGCCTCGAAAGCGCGCCGGTTTGCGTCGGTGACCGTTACAGGATTGGCGATGTGCTGCTTGAGGTCACCTCCCCGCGCATTCCTTGCAACACATTGGCCGTGCGCATGGGCGACCCGCGCTTTGTCAAACGCTTCATGGCCGCCAGGCGTCCCGGAATCTATTGCCGGGTTTTGCAGACTGGCCCCGTTGCGGCGGGCGATATCGGAACTGTAGAGCACTTTTCTGGCGAGAAGGTCACCTTGCTGGAGCTGTTTGCAAAATACCCCTATTCAATGCTTTCACCGGAAGACCGCGCGCGTTATCTCTCCGTGCCAACGCATTGGAAGCTCGGCGCATTCCTGAGCGGCGAGATCGCCAAGCCTTGAAACTGACGCGTTGAATCAGGCGTTGCCGATCAGCACGCCTGCGGCAAACACCAATGCGCCGCCGAGCAGCACCTGGGTTGCCGCGCGCAACCATGGCGTTTCCATGTAGCGGTTCTGGATCCATGTGATGGCGAACAGTTCGACGACGACGATGAATGCTGCAAGGCTTGTTGCCGTCCAGAAGTGCGGAATGAGGTAGGGCAGCGCATGGCCAAGGCCGCCAACTGCGGTCATGATTCCTGACGCCATTCCTCGTTTCAGCGGTGAGCCGCGTCCGGAAATCTTGCCGTCATCGTGCGCCGCTTCGGTGAACCCCATGGAAATGCCGGCACCGACGGATGCGGACAGGCCGACCAGAAACGTTGTCCAAGTGTTTTGCGTGGCAAATGCTGTTGCAAAGATTGGCGCAAGTGTTGAAACCGAACCGTCCATCAAGCCGGCTAGGCCGGGCTGAACATAGGTTAGAATAAACTGCCGCCGTTCGGTTTCCGCCTCTTCAGCTTTCACATTGTCCGAAAGATGCTTCATTCCAAGCTTTTTGGCGAGGGATACGTGGCTCTGCTCGGCGATTGCCAGATCACCCAGCAGCTTTCGGATTTTGGCATCAGTCGAACGCTGCGCCGCCTCGATGTAAAATCGCTGCGCGCCGCGCTCCATTTGCTCGGCGGCATCGCGCACTTTCTCAATCCCAAGCGGGCGAACAAGCCAATCCGGCTTGCGTTCAAAATAGCCGCGCACATGTTCGCGGCGGATCAACGGGATCGTATCGCCGAACTTGCGCTGATGCGCAGCAATCAGACGACCGCGATGCTCGTTCTCTTCCGCTGCCATCTCCTCGAAAACTTTGGCTGACTGCGGAAACTGCTCGCGCAAGCCATCAGCATAGGCCAGATAAATCCGCGCATCGTCCTCCTCGGACGATATCGCCAGCGCTAGAATTTCTTGTTCCGAAAGGTCTTCGAACGAACGTTTGGACGGACCGAAAAAGCGCGCGATCATGGCAGTTCCTTCTTTGGAATAATTCCAAAATAGGACGCCGTCATCATCCGGTCAATGTGACGTTCTGACTTTGAAGCTGGTGCAGATCATTTGCCAGCCTGTTTGCTAAACAATCCCGCCACCCGCACCGGTCACGGTCGGGCGAATACCCGCCACTTTTTGGCGATAGCCTGACGCCCGGTAGGTGCCGACCGGATCAATCGCTCCGCCATGCTCCATGCGCGCCACGGCCAGAATGGGTTCCACATCAGTCCGGAACGCGTCCTTAAGCGACTCCGAAGCCATCAGCGCATCATTCTCACTCTGGTATCCGGCCAGTGACTTGCGATCCACCAACAGGGCTTGCGCATAGGCGCGGCGCACCTCATTGGCGGAGCGCATCAGGCTTTCAATCGGGTCAGTCACATTGTGCGACTGGTCCAGCATGTGCGCCGGCTCGAAACCCTTGAGCTTTCGCGTTTCTGCATCGACCAGCTCGTTGAAGACGAGAAAGAGCCGGTAAGGATCAACCGAACCGGTATCCAAATCGTCATCGCCGTATTTGGAATCATTGAAATGAAACCCACCAAGTTTGCCCGCATGGATAAGCCTTGCGACAATCATCTCGATGTTGACGTTTGGCGCATGGTGACCAAGATCAACAAGGCAATGAGCCTGCGGACCCAACTCCTGTGCAATCATCAGATTGGTGCCCCAGTCCTGCACCACTGTCGAGTAGAACGCCGGCTCATACATCTTGTGCTCGGAGAAGACGCGCCAGTCTTTCGGCAGCGCTTTGACGATCTCTTTCATTGCGTCGAGATAACGCTCGAAACTCTTGGTGAAACTGGTTTGACCGGGAAAGTTCGAGCCGTCGCCAATCCATACCGTCAGCGCCTTGGAACCAATCGCCTTGCCAATCTCGATGCACTCGATGTTGTGCTCAATCGCCTGATTGCGCGTCGCCTTTTTCTCGTTCGACAGTGAGCCGAACTTGTAGGAATGCATCTGGCCCGGCTGGTCTTGAAATGTGTTCGAGTTCATTGCATCAAAGCCGAGCCCAAGTGATTTGCCCTTTTGCACCAAGTCTTTCGGGTCTTTGGTCTTGTCCCAGGGAATATGCAGCGACACGGTCGGCGTCGCGCGGGTCAGTTCATGAATGACCGAACAGTCTTCCAGCTTGTCAAAGATATGGCGCGGCTCGCCGACTCCCGGAAATCGGGCAAACCGTGTGCCGCCGGTGCCGACGCCCCATGACGGAACGGCGACAGAAAAGGTGGCAACCTTGGCCTTCACGGCGTCAATCTCAATACCGCGCCGTGACAGCCTGTTGCCGAGCGACTGGTAGTCTTCCTTCAGCGCTTTGGCAGTCTTTGCATTCTTGGCTTCAATCAGCAACTTGTCGATCATCATGAGCTTGGTCCTTAACGGGTAAAGGACTGGGCGTTGCCCGCGTCCACATTGATGATGTTGCCGGTGGATTTGGCTGACAAGTCCGAGGCGAAGAAATAGGCGGCCTCGGCGATGTCTTCCGGAAACACCGATCGTTTCAGCATGGAACGCTGGCGATACATTTCCTCAAGCCCGTCCTTGTCGGTCTTGTAGGTCGAAGCGCGCTGGGTGAGCCATTCACCCGACCAGATTTTCGAGCCGCGCAGGACCGCATCCGGATTGACCACGTTGACACGGATTCCGGCCTCCGCACCTTCGAGCGCAAGGCAGCGGGCGAGATGGATTTCTGCGGCCTTGGCGGTGCAATAGGCAGCCGCATTGGGGCTTGCCGCAAGGCCGTTCTTGGACGCGACAAAGACAATCGAGCCGCCGATATTCTGCGCACGGAACAGCTTGAAGGCTTCCCGGCTGACGAGGAAATAGC
>JANMQE010000048.1:0-8801 GCA_031370195.1 Phyllobacteriaceae bacterium | reverse complement strand
CCACGGAAGACGCGGGGAGAAGACGGCTTATCTCCGCGATGACGGCTATGCTGATCAGCGCCCTCCTCGCCACCCCCGCTCTCGCTGCCTGCCCGCAAGAACTCGCAACTTACGAAGACGCCTCAGGCAACAGCCTCACCTTCGTCCCGCCGCACTCCACCCAGGCCGCAGAGCATGAATTCACTCTGCGCATCGGCACCAAAGAGCTGCAAGGGATCATCATGTGGTCGAAAGAGCCGGACCGCCCCAACGGCATCATCATGGACAGCTGCCCGGATGGCGATGTCACCGGTGAGGAGCTCAGTGCCTGCACCGTCTGGCAAGGCGTGCTTTACGGCCTCACCAAAGACGCCACTGCTCCATTCATAGGCAAGCGCGGTACGCCCCATGCCGAGGCGCTGTTGCTGCCTGACCTGTCGCGCTATGCGATGGAGCATACATACAAAACCCCGCTTGCCGGTCCGCCAAAAGTGGACGATGTTTTCAGGATGAAGGCGTGTCAGGAATAGGCGGCGTGCCGCCGGACATGAAAGGTTCAAAAAATGGCTTACGATGTAGTAATTATCGGCTCCGGCCCCGGCGGTTATGTCTGCGCCATCAAGGCGGCGCAGCTTGGGCTAAAGGTTGCGGTGGTCGAGAAGAATCCGACGCTGGGCGGCACCTGCCTCAACATTGGCTGCATTCCGTCCAAGGCGTTGCTGCACGCTTCGGAAATGTTCGAGGAAGCCGGCCATTCCTTTGATGCGCTTGGCGTGGAGATCTCCAAGCCTAAACTGAACCTTGCAAAAATGATGGCGCACAAGGATGCGGTGGTGGATGCCAACGTCAAGGGTGTGGCCTTCCTGTTCAAGAAAAACAAGGTCGAGGCGATCACCGGCACCGGTACCGTGCTTGGCGAAGGCAAGGTGAAAGTGACGGCCAATGACGGCACGGAAACCATTCTTGAGACTAAAAACATTGTCATCGCCACCGGTTCGGATGTCGCAGGGATTCCCGGCGTCGAGGTGGCGTTTGATGAAAAGACCATTGTTTCCTCCACCGGCGCCATCGCGCTGGAGAAAGTGCCCGCTCATCTGGTCGTGGTCGGCGGCGGCGTCATCGGGCTGGAGCTTGGCTCAGTCTGGGCGCGGCTCGGCTCGAAGGTCACGGTCATTGAATATCTCGACAAGATTCTCGGACCGATGGACGGCGATGTCTCCAAGCAATTCCAGCGCTTGCTGCAAAAGCAGGGCATGGAATTCAAGATGAGCGCCAAGGTCACCGGCGTCGCCAAAGCCAAAAAGGGCGCAACCGTCACCTATGAACCCGTCGCAGGCGGCGCGGCGGAGACCATTGACGCCGATGTCGTGCTCGTCGCCACCGGCCGCAAGCCCTATACGCAGGGCCTTGGCCTTGCGGAAGCCGGTGTTGTGCTCGACACCCGCGGCCGTGTCGAAGTGGATGGCCATTGGCAGTCTTCTGTCCCCGGCATCTACGCCATCGGCGATGTCATCAAGGGTCCGATGCTCGCCCACAAGGCCGAAGACGAAGGCGTTGCAGTCGCCGAAATCATGGTAGGCCAGCATGGCCATGTGAACTTCGATGTCATCCCCGGTGTTGTCTACACCTCGCCGGAAGTCGCCTCCGTCGGCAAGACCGAGGAAGAGCTGAAAGCCGCAGGCATTGCCTACAAGGCCGGCAAATTTCCATTCACCGCCAATGGCCGCGCCCGCGCGATGCAGCATACGGATGGCTTTGTGAAAATTCTCGCTGACGCCGCGACAGACAAGGTCCTTGGCGTCCACATCCTTGGCCATGCAGCAGGCGAACTCATCCACGAATGCTGCGTTCTGATGGAATTTGGCGGCTCATCGGAGGATCTGGCGCGCACCTGCCATGCGCATCCGACCATGTCGGAAGCCGTGCGCGAGGCGGCGCTGGGGACGTTTGCCAAGTCGATCCATATTTGAGGTCGATCCATATTTGACGCCGGCATTTGACTCTTGCTGCGGGCGCTTGGATCGGCGCTTGTCACAAAGATGAAATAAGGACTCGTTAGCAATTCTGTCTCACATGATGAAGGGACAACGAGATGTCATTTAGAACGCTGCTTTTATCCGGTGCGGCTCTGGCGGCCATGAACTCCGGCGTCGGCGCGCAAGAGCCCGTCAAACAGGTCAACGACTCCTATTTCAAGGCTGCCCAAGAGCAAATGGCGGCGCGCCTTGCGCTGCAGCCGATCGGCGGCACCGCCAAAAACATCATTCTCATGGTCGGCGATGGCATGAGCACCGCCACTGTGACTGCAGCGCGCATCTATGAGGGCCAGAAGCGCGGCGTGGATGGCGAATCCAACAACATTTCGTTCGACACATTCCCCTATGTCGCCTTGTCGAAGACCTACAGTTCGGATGGTCAGGTTTCCGACTCCGCACCGACCGCGACAGCCATGACCAAAGGTGTCAAAACCAAGAACGATATTGTCGGCCTGAACTCGGAAGCTGTTCTCAAAGACTGCGAAGGTTCAAAAGGCAAAGAACTGACGACGATTTTCGAGTTGGCCGAAACTGCCGGCAAAGCAACGGGCGTCGTGTCAACCGCCCGCATTACACATGCCACCCCTGCCGGAACATACGCGCATTCTGCGCTGCGCGACTGGGAAGACGACAAGCAAATGGGCGATCAGTTCGGCAAGGGTTGCAAGGATATTGCTGACCAGCTGGTCAACTGGTCAGCCGGCGATGGTTTTGAAGTTGCCATGGGCGGTGGCCGCCGCCACTTCCTTCCTGCCGAAACTGCTGATCCGGAAGATGAAGGCAAGACGGGCGAGCGCAAGGACAAGCGCGATCTGACCGCCGAGTGGACGAAAAAAGACAACAACCATGTTTATGTGTTCGACAAGGCCGGTTTTGACGCCGTTGACGTCAAATCAGGGGCCAAGGTGCTCGGCCTTTTTGAACGCTCGCACATGGAGTATGAGGTGGACCGCGCCAAGGACACCAAGGGTGAGCCGTCACTGGTTGAAATGACCAAAATGGCCATTGAACGCTTGCAGCAGGACACCGATGGCTACGTTCTGATGATTGAAGGCGGACGCATTGACCATGCGCATCATGAAGGCCTCGCAGGCAAGGCTTTGGAAGACACCTTGGCCTTCGATGCAGCGGTGAAGACAGCGCTCGAAATGACCAAGCGCGAAGACACGCTGATTGTGGTGACCGCTGACCACAGCCATACCTTGACGATCAACGGCTATCCGAAGCGCGGCAACCCCATTCTCGGGCTGGCGGTCGATGTTGACGGCGAAGTGATGCTGGCCGGCGACGGCAAGCCCTACACCACGCTTTCCTATGCAAATGGCCCCGGTGGTCTGTTCCCTGCACTTGCCGAAGGCAAGATGACTGCAGAACCCGCAGGCACCCGACCGGACCTTTCGACCGTAGACACCAAGGCGTTTGACTTTCTGCAGCAGGCGGCCATTCCAATGGCGTCTGAAACGCATGGCGGCGATGATGTCGCCATCTACGCCTGGGGTCCGCAGGCTCATCTTCTGTCGGGCACGGTTGAACAGAACTTCATCTATCACCTGATGTCGAACGCCTCTGGCCTTGGCAAGTAAATCGCCTTAATCCTTCCGGGCCAGCCTCTCGAGCATTGTGCTTTCGGGTCTGGCCCGGGTTCATTTTTGGAGCATCGCTTTGAAGCGCCGCATTTTTCTTGGATGGCTGTCTCTGCTCGTCTGCGCTGGCATGGCAAGGGCGCAGGGCGGCGCGGCAGGCGAGCTGAAATTCTCCGAACTTTATCAAACCGGCGTCACGCCTTCGGCCAAGGCCAAGGCGCTTGCCGGGCAGAAGATTGAAATGTCCGGTTTCATGGCGCCGCCTTTGAAGGTTGAAGCCAACTTCTTCGTGCTTACGGGCGTTCCGATGGCGGTCTGCCCGTTCTGTGACAGCCAGATGGACTGGCCAAACAACATTGCGCTGGTCAAAACGCCGGAACAAGTCGAGTTCATTTCGTTCAACCGGCGCATCAAGGTGTCGGGCGTTTTGGATATTGGCTTCAGCAAGGACGACGAGACCGGCTTTGTCAGTTTCATCAGGCTGCTTGACGCTGCCTATGAGGTGGCCTGAGCGTGCTTGCCGCAGACCGGCTGTCCGTACGCTTCCGCGACGCAAGCCAGCAGATGTTTGAGGCTGTCGCTCTGGCCCGCCACGAATTTCGGCAGGGCACATTCACGGCGATCACCGGTCCATCCGGCTCCGGGAAGACCACGCTCCTGCATGCTTTGTCCGGGATTTTGCCGCTGACTGAGGGTACGGTATCATGGCGCGGACAGGCAGTGTCAGGCATGCGTGAAGCCGCGCGCGACCAATGGCGGCGCATGACTGTCGGCTACCTGTTTCAGGACTTTCAGTTGATTGCCGAATTGTCGCCTCTGGCCAATGTGGCGTTGCCGGGGACATTCGGGCGGCATTCTGTCCAGAAGAATCGCGCGCGGTTGCTGCTCGAGGAATTTGGCGTGTCTTCCAGCCGTGCGCGCGTCTCGCAGCTTTCCCGCGGCGAGCAGCAGCGCGTCGCCTTCGCCCGGGCACTCTACTTTGATCCGCCAATCATCCTTGCCGACGAGCCGACCGCCAGCCTTGACAGCGAAAACAGCGCGGTGGTCATTGCCCGCCTCCTGTCCCTGGCGAAATCGGGAAAAGTGGTGGTCGTTGTCAGCCATGACGCCGAGCTTGTTGCGGCCAGCAACAGCACGTTGCGTTTTGCGCGCGGCAAGCTCGTTGCCGGGGATACGCCATGAGCCCGTTCCCGTTGGTGTTTGCAACACTTCGCCAAAGCCCCTTCATGTCGCTGGCTTTCGTTTTTCTGGTGGCCATTGCCACTGGGCTCGGTGTGGCGATGACCAGTCAGGAAAAAGCGCTCCGGACCGGCAGTGCCCGCGCTGCCGACCGTTTCGAGATCGTGGTCTCCGCGCCCGGCAGCCAGACCGACATTTTGTTCAAGACGGTTTTCCTGCGTCCGGGCACAGTTGAGCTGCTGGGCGCAGACACTGTGGCAGGCGTCTTGGCCAATCCGGATGTCAAGTTCGCCGCACCGCTCGGCTTTGGCGACAGTCACGATGGCGACCCGGTTGTCGGAACCACGATGGATTTGGTTCTCGCGGTCTCCGGCGGTGCTCTTGTTGAAGGGCGGATGTTTCAGACGTGGGAAGAGGCTGTGGTCGGGGCAGCCTCACCGCTCAAGATCGGCGACACTTTCAAATCCGCTCATGGCCATGAGGAGGGCGGGCTCGCGGAAATTGCGCCCGAATCTGAAGCGCTCCATGAGCATGGCACCGAGCTCACGGTCGTTGGCCGCATGGGGGCGACCGGTTCCCCGTGGGACCGGGCAATTGTGTTGCCGATTGAACAGATGTGGCGGGTTCACTTTCTGCCGTCCGGCCATGATCCCGCTTCCGGCGAGTTGCTCGGGCCTCCGTTTGATCCGGCTTTTCTGTCGCCCGTGCCGGCCATCATCGTCAAGGCCAACGATATTGCCGGTGCCTATGGCCTGCGCGGGCAATACCGGACGGAAAAATCAACGGCGTTTTTTCCGGCTGAGGTTTTGATCGAGCTTTACGCGTTGATGGGCGACATCCGTCTTCTGATGAGTGCCTTGGCGTTGGGGACGCAACTGCTGGTTATTGCGTCGATTTTGTCGGCGATCGTCATTCTCCTTCGCCAGCAGCGGCGGCAGTTTGCCATTTTGCGGGCGCTGGGCGCGCCGCGCCGGTATGTGCTGGCTGCCGTCTGGCTCTATGTCGCGGCAATTGTTGTTACAGGTGCGTTGCTTGGCCTGTTTCTCGGCTGGCTGCTGTCGTTTGCCGTTTCCCACCTCGTGTCTGAATCCACAGGCATTGTCTTGCAGCCGCGCATAGGCATGCCAGAGATATGGCTTGCCCTTGGCGTTGCAGGTGCCGGACTTTTGATGGCACTGTTGCCGTCGCTCTCGCTTTACCGGGTCCCGGTGGCAGACGCTTTGCGCGGTGAATGAGCCAAGTCCGGATTTGCGCTCATTCGTCACATGTCATTTTTGCCGTCCGCAGCAGACACTGCGCTGAAAGGGGTGTGCCCATGAAACCTGTCGAGATCGCATTCGTCATTCCAGAAACCATCTTGCCCGGCGCGCAGTTTGGCGATGCCTATCAGGTGACTGTCGAAGGCCAGAACCTTGATGCTCTGGAAGCCGCGCGGCGTGCGGTCTATGGCGCGCCGTCCTGGATCAACGCGCTGTTGCGGCTGCGTACCATTCTGGTCAAGCCGTTTGGTTTGAAGCCCGGTGCTGATCCCGCGCGCAATAAGGCAACGCCGGACACCATCGGAATCTTTCCCATACTCGACCGCCACCCGGAGCGGCTCATTCTTGGCATGAATGACAAGCATCTCGATTTCCGGCTGCTGGTTGACGTGAAAGATCTTGGCGACAATCGCCAGTCTGTGACGGCGTCGACAATTGTCAAAACCCACAACGCACTTGGCCGGGTCTATCTTGCCATCGTCAAGCCGTTCCACCGGATCATCGTCCCGGCGATGATCGTCAAGGCTGCCAAACTTTGAACATGCCTGAAATGCGAAATTCGAACAGTTTTCGCGCAGGTTTGGTGTGATATTCGAGCGCTATTGAGACCACGAAAAAGGCCGCCCTTTGGGGGCGGCCAGATGACAGGACGGAAAGGGGAAACCGTCCTGCTCGCGGGGGAGGACGTTTAAGGCTTGGCCGCCGGTGCAGCAGGTGCCGGTGCGGCCGGTTGGGCCGGTGCTTCCGGAACATCAACCTTTGGTGCCTCGACTGGTGCCTCGACGTTGATGTTTACTGTGTCTGACGCCGGCAGTTTGCCGCCTGTCATGATGTATGCCGCAACAGCGGCCAGTATGACTGCGGTGATTATTGCAGCTGCCCAGCCGCCGCCGGACGATGTCTGGATGATGGTTGGCTTGTCGTTGTTTCTGTCTGCCATGGTTGAACTCCTTCATGACTTGGATGAAAGAGCAACGCTTCGTCTGGCAAATGGTTCCGGAAATGCCGTTTTCGAGCGGCTTGCAGCGCTTCAGCGGCCCTCGACCGTCACCTGGTAGCCCGCTTCGCGGAACTTTTCGACAAGGCCCTGCGCTCCCGAAAGATGCAAAGCGCCAACCGCGATGAACGCGTTTCCGTTCGCCAGTATCTTTTCAGCGCGTTCTGCCATGACCTTGTTGCGCGCATTGATCATGGTTTCTTCAAAATCGCCATATTTTGCGCTGTCGTTCTCACCTTCGGGCGAAACGCTCTTGAGAAACGGCATGATCATGCCAACCCGGCCTTGTGTGTAAAGAACGATCATTGTCTCCATGACATTCTCCATTTCGCTGCCGAGTTTCAAGGTATCTACCAGTCCCTGAACGTGAAACTCGATTGGCAACGAAGCCATTGCGCTGATCTGCTCGACCATCGTCTCAAGTCCGTCAATCTCCTTGCCGGACGCCTTTGCATCCTGCGCAAGCTTGATGTCGAGAAACGGTGCGCCGCCCTGTTTGCGCTTCAATTCACATGCGGGCAGCGCCACAAGACCGGCAATCATCCACGGCTTCATCTTGTTGACGCTCATCAGCGGAATGCCGCGAGCGGCAAGCCCTTTTTCCAGCGCGTCGAGATCTTCAGGTTTTACCAGCGACGACAGCGTTGTCGTATCGGTGAACATCATCAGTTCGGGCTTTGCCATCAGCGCGGCGGCAGCCTTTTTCTGATCGAGGATTTCCGTGGTTTCAATCACCACAGTGTCGGCACCATCGTAGACCTTTTGCGCTTCCGGCGTCAGGCTGATGACGCGCGGATCGGTCATGTGCATGGTGCCAAACAGGTACGACGGTTTCAATCCGGCCTTTTCAATTTTCCAGAGCCGAGCATCGCCGTTCACCGTCTTGGCCGCATCGGCTTCGATCTTTTTCAGTGTCGCAGCGGGAAGGCTGGTCAGCATCTCATGCCCCGCGCAGACAATTTCCGCTGCGCGTGCCGGACTTGAGGCCATGAGAGCGACGGCAAGAAAGCTTGCAAAGAACAACGCATTGGCGGCTGCAACAATCTTCAGAATTGTTTCAGGTGCTCGTGCGGCCCGGACGAGGATTGAGGCTATGATCATGGCGCAAAGCCTAACGCGCAATTGCGGCCAAACCGTTAAAACGATCCGGAAAATATGTGCCAGTTTACGCCCGCGGGTGCGCCGAGGCCCATGCGCCGAGCAGTCTTGCGGTGTCTACTCCGGTGTAAACCTGCGTCGTCGAAAGGCTTGCGTGGCCAAGCAATTCCTGAATGGAGCGCAGATCGCCGCCGCCAGCCAAGAGGTGCGTGGCAAAGGAATGGCGCAGCGCATGCGGGGTTGCCGAGTCCGGCAGGCCGAGCGCGCCGCGCAGCCGGACCATTTCCTTCTGGATGATTGCTGCCAGCAACGGCCCGCCGCGTGCGCCGCGAAACAGTGGTTCGTTTGGCGGCAGGTGCAGCGGGCATAGGGACTGATATTTTGCGATTGCCTCATGCACGGCTGGCAGTAACGGCACGATGCGCTCTTTGCCGCCCTTGCCGGTGATGCGCAACGTTTCGGGCTGCCCTGAAAGTTGTGCCGGTATCAGGCCCAGCGCCTCTGAAATGCGCAGGCCACAGCCATAGAGCAGTGTCAGCACGGCAATATTTCGCGCGGCGATCCATGGCTCTTCAGCAAGGTCGCCAATGCCGGATGCGACTGCCAGCGCCTGATTGATTTGCAGCGGTTTCGGCAATGATTTCGGCTGTTTGGGCGCACGAACGGCGCG
>JANMQE010000046.1:0-6991 GCA_031370195.1 Phyllobacteriaceae bacterium | reverse complement strand
CCCTTCCGTCCGCCGCAACCCCGGCGTTGACGGAAAAGCTGTTACAGGCGGCCGTGGATTCGCATCAGAACATGATCCGCGTCTGGGGCGGCGGGTGTTATGAGCAGGATTTTTTCTACGATATTTGTGACCGGCTTGGCTTGATGGTCTGGCAGGATTTCATGTTCGCCTGCTCGCTCTATCCGTCGACGCCGGATTTCCTTGAAGAGGTGAGCCTTGAGGTAGACCATCAGGTGCGCCGCCTTGGCCATCACGCCTGCATTGCCTTGTGGTGCGGCGACAATGAGCTGATCGGGGCGCTCAACTGGTTTGAGGTGTCGCGCAAGGACAGGGACCGCTATCTGGTTTCCTATGACCGGCTGAACCGCACCATCGAAACGGCGATGAAGAATGCCGATCCGAATGCGAACTGGTGGCCGTCAAGCCCGTCGCCGGGTGTGTTGTCGTTCGGCGATGCCTGGCATGACGACAGCAATGGCGACATGCATTTCTGGAGCGTGTGGCACGAGGGCAAGAACTTCGAGCATTACCGCGATGTGCGCCCGCGCTTTTGTTCCGAGTTTGGTTTCCAATCCTTTCCGTCGATGAAGATCGCGCAGCAGTTCGCCTCCGGCGAGGACCTCAACATCTCCTCGCCGGTGATGGAGAGCCACCAGAATAATCGTGGCGGCAATGCGCGCATTGCCGAGACAATGTTCCGCTATTTCCGCTTCCCGATGGATTTTGCGGATTTTGTCTACCTAAGCCAAGTGCAGCAGGGCCTGGCGATCAAGACCGCGGTTGAATTCTGGCGCTCGCTGAAGCCGCACAATATGGGTGCGCTTTACTGGCAGTTGAATGACACATGGCCCGTGGCGTCTTGGGCCAGCCTTGATCATGGCGGCGGATGGAAGGTGATGCATCACATGGTGCAGCGCTTTTTCCAGCCTGTCGCGGTGTTTGCTGTTCCATCGCCTGACGGCGAAGCGATCCGGTTGGTGGCGGTGAATGACACGCCCGACGCTGTTACAATCGATCTCGTGATGAAGTCTGTTTCGCTCGGCGGCGAGGAGCACGAGTTGGCTCGGGCAAGCATTGCTGTTCCGAGTGACAAAGCCATTGACGCTGCATGGCTTTCAGCGCGCGACGTCGGCAAGGATAATCTGCTGGTGTTCGAGTTCAGCGCGTCCGACGGCTCGTCGGGAAGGGCTCATCATGCGCTGACGCCTTACAAGCGATTGCCGCTGGTTGACCCGGAAATCTCTGTCACAAAGACAATGGAAGACGGCGTCCTGTCAGTAACACTCAATGCCAAAAGTCCGGCGTTATTCGTGTCGCTCGAATCCAGTGCGTCGGGCCGGTTTGATGGTGGCGGCTTTGACCTGCTGGCGGGTGAGACCCGCGTTCTCCGGTTCATCGCCGACCCGGATGTAGATCTTGATCACGCGGCTGAAACGCTGGTCGTGCGGCATCTTCATTCGGCAACCTATTCCAAACAGCCACAATCACAGGGGTCCGGTGTCATCCGGGGCAAACCATGAAACGATCAGAAGTCAACGACATCATCCGGCAAGGCGATGCATTCATCCGCTCGTTCGGCTACATCATGCCGCCATTCGCCTACTGGACGCCCGAAGAGATGCACGCCAACACCAGAGGTGGCTCGGGCATACTCAACGGGAACATGGGATGGGACATCACCGACTATGGCCAAGGCAAATATGACGAGCTCGGCCTGTTCCTGTTCACTGTGCGCAACGGCGTTGCCGCTGATCTCGCGCGCGGGCGCGGCATGGTCTACGCCGAGAAGATCATGATCTCGAAGAAGGATCAGCTGTCGCCGATGCACCGGCATGACATCAAATCCGAGGACATCATCAACCGTGGCGGCGGCAGGCTGGTGTTGGAATTGTTCATGGCCAAACCTGACGGGTCCATCGACGAAGAGGCTGAGGTGCGTGTTGTCTGCGATGGCACGCTTCGGACCATGAAGGCCGGCGGGCTGCTCAAGCTTGATCCGGGCGAGAGCGTCACGCTGCACACCAATGTCTGGCACGCGTTCTGGGGTGAGGGCAAAGACGTGCTGATCGGCGAGGTATCGACCGTCAATGATGATCTCACCGACAATATTTTCCGCGAGCCAATCGGTCGCTTTGCGACCATCGAAGAGGATGTGCATCCGCTGCATCTGCTCGTTTCCGACTATGGCCAATGGCTGAAAACCTGACATTTCAATACTTGAATACCCCATGGGAGAACTCACATGCCGAAACGCTTATCATTCCAGCTTTACTCCGCCCGCAACAATCCCTCATTGGCAGACACCATCAAAACTGTGGCTGATGCCGGATACAAGGAAGTCGAGGGCTATGGCGGTCTTTATGCAGATGCCTCTGGCCTCAAGGCGCTTCTTGATCAGCACGGGTTGACCATGCCGACAGGTCACTTCGGCATCGACCAGCTTGAAGGCGACAAGAAAGGCACGTTGAAGGTGCTGAAGACACTCGGCATCCGCCACATTTATTGCCCGCACATTGCCGCGGAAAGCCGTCCGAAGGATTCGGCGGGATGGAAGGCGTTTGGGAAGAGACTTGGCAAGATCGCGACCTTCTATCGCGGCGAGGGCTATTCGTTTGGCTGGCACAATCATGATTTCGAGTTTGTTGCGCTGCCGGACGGCAAGACGCCGCATCAGATGATATTCAAGGGCGCGCCACTCCTTGATTGGGAGATGGATGTTGCCTGGGTTATCCGCGGCGGCGCTGATCCGATCAAACTGATCAAGAAATATGCCGGCAACATCACTGCCGCACACATCAAAGACATTGCGTCCAAGGGCAAGAACGCGGACGAGGACGGCTGGGCCGATGTCGGCCACGGCACCGTCGACTACAAGCCGATCATGGCGGCGTTGAAGAAGACGCGTATCCGGCATTATGTGCTTGAACATGACAAGCCTAGCGATGCAAAGCGCTTTGCAGAGCGTTCGTTCGCAGCAGCATCAAAGCTTTAAGGAAACACATCATGGCAAATGAACTTCGCGTTGGCGTCATCGGATGCGGCAATATCTCGACGTCTTATTTCACCCTCGCGCCGCTGTTTCGCGGTCTCAAAGTGACCGCCTGCGCCGACGTGAACATGGCGACGGCAAATGCACAGGCTGAAAAGTTTGGTCTCAAGGCGATGAGCGTTGATGATCTTCTGGCATCGAAAGATATTGATGTTGTCGTCAACCTGACCATACCCGCAGCGCATTACCCGATTACCAAGGCAATCCTGGAATCAGGCAAGCATGCCTATTCAGAAAAGCCGCTGGTGCTGACCATCGAGGAAGGTCTCGAACTTCGCCGCATTGCTGACGCCAAAGGGCTCAAGGCAGGCTGCGCGCCGGACACGTTCCTCGGCGGCGCGCATCAACAGGCTCGCAAGGCCATTGATGATGGTCTGATCGGCACGATCACTTCGGGCACAGCGCACGTGATGAATTTCGGCATGGAGCACTGGCATCCGAACCCGGAGTTCTTCTATGCGCCCGGCGGCGGTCCTGTGCTTGATCTCGGACCCTATTACGTGGCCAACCTGATCAATCTGATCGGACCGGTGAAGCGGGTCGGGGCGTTGACTTCAACGCCGCAGAAGGCACGCACCATTGCCAACGGCCCGCGTCTTGGCGAGACTGTTCCGGTGCTGACGCCGACTTCAGTGCACGCGCTGCTGGAGTTTCATTCCGGTGCGACTGTGACGCTGACATCTTCATGGGATGTGTTTGCGCACCGGCATGGCAACATGGAGCTCTATGGTTCAGAAGGTTCGATATACGTGCCGGACCCGAATTTCTTCGGCGGCGACGTGCTGGTCACGAAACGCAACGGCCCGGCAGAAGCATTGCCCGCGTGGGATCATGTGCTCGGCATTCCCAATCAGGATCACCAGCAGGGCAAGATGGCCAACTATCGCACGGCTGGTCTTGCCGATATGGCTATCGGCATCGCCGAGGGCCGCGACTATCGCTGCTCGCTGGAACGCACGCTGCACGGCGTAGACGTGATGACCTCGGCACTGCGTTCGGGCGAGATTGGCGAGTTCATTACCTTGCAGACGACGTGTACCCAGCCTGCCTATCTTGGACCGGAAGAGGCGAAGTCGCTGCTGCGGTAGACGATTTGCTCAAGCTGTGGCTCACTGACGACCCTCGGCGCTGACCCTCATCCGGCCCGTTGGGCCACCTTCTCCCGCAAGACGCTGGGAAAAGGGAAGACCGCACATAAATGAAAGTGGACCCCATGACCTGGTTCCCTGCCGAAAACCGTTATTCCAAAATGAAATACAACCGCGTCGGCAAAAGCGGGCTGAAACTGCCTGCGATTTCGCTCGGGCTTTGGCACAATTTTGGTAGCGACACGCCGCATGAATTGAAGCGTGAGCTTTGCGGCATGGCGTTTGATCTTGGCATCACGCACTTTGACTTGGCCAACAATTACGGCCCGCCTGCGGGTTCTTCGGAAACAGCATTCGGCGAAATCCTCAAGACTGATTTTCACGGCCTGCGTGATGAATTGGTGATCTCGAGCAAAGCCGGTTATTACATGTGGCCGGGTCCTTATGGCGAATGGGGCAGTCGCAAGTCCTTGCTGGCGAGCCTCGACCAGAGTCTTGCGCGGATGGGTATCGACTACGTTGATATTTTCTATTCGCACCGGTTTGATCCTGACACGCCGCTGGAAGAAACGATGGGCGCGCTTGACCATGCCGTGCGCTCCGGCAAGGCGCTTTATGCGGGCATTTCATCGTACAATTCCAAGCGCACGAAGGAAGCCGCGAAGATTCTGCGTGAAATGGGCACGCCCTGTATCATTCATCAGCCAAGCTATTCGATGATCAACCGTTGGGTGGAGGAGGATGGGCTGCTCGATACGCTCGACAAGGAAGGCATGGGCTCCATCGCCTTCACGCCGCTGGCGCAAGGGATGCTGACCAACAAATATCTCAAAGGGATTCCGCAGGACAGCCGCGCGGCGCAAGGCAAGTCCCTTGATCCGAACATGCTCAGCGACAAGACCATCGAAGGGCTTCGTGCGCTGAATACCATTGCCGAGAAGCGCGGGCAATCTCTGGCGCAGATGGCGCTTGCCTGGGTGTTGCGCGGCGGGCGCGTGACCTCTGCGCTGATCGGTGCTTCGAAAAGCCAGCAGATCATTGATTGCGTGGCGGCGCTCGACAATCAGGATTTCAGCAAGGCGGAACTTGCCGAGATCGACAAGTATGCGCAGGAAGCCAACGTCAATTTATGGGCGGCGTCTGCTGAGCGGGCAGGGCCTGCGCGGAAGAAGAAATAGTGACAAGCCGGTCAGTTGATCGGGCCGAAGTTGGGACCCTTCAATCTTGGTGCGGGCAGCGTTTGCAGCATCGTCGTGATTTCATCATGGCTGATACCTTCCGGGATTTCCGTTGACCAGACGCGGAACGACACCAGATCGTAGGCACCAAACGACGTGATCATGGCAACGTCAGCGGCGTCGAGGCCGCGGACCATCAGGATGCGACCGATGCGCGGGACGTTGTAGCGGGCATCAACTGTGTGCCATTTGCCGCCAAGATAGACTTCGAACCAGGCGCAGAAATCATCAAACCCGGCGTCCGGCACGCCGATGTCGCCGAGATAGCCGCTAGCGTAGCGGGCCGGGATGTTCATGGCGCGGCAGAGGCTGAGGCCGAGATGGGCGAAGTCGCGGCAGACGCCGGTCTTTTCGGCCCAGACATTTGACGCCGTCTTGTCGTGGCGGCCGAATTTGTAGCCGAATGTCACGTGGGCGTGGACGAAATTGCAGATCGCCTTCACGCGCTCCCAGCCTTCGGGCACGTTGCCGAACTGCTGCCACGCGAAGGGGACCAGCTTGTCTGAGTCGCAATAGCGGCTGGCGGTCAGGAAATTCAGCGTCTGGTGTGGCAGGTCTTCGATGCGGTGCTGGGGCGCTGATAGCGGCAACTGGTCCGGCAGGCCATCGACGGTCGCGACACAATCTGACCAATAAGTGGTGAAGCCGGGTGCTGCAACGGTGCGCGAAATGCGGTTGCCGAAACCGTCAAGATATTCTGTAATCGTGTCAAATCCGGATGTTTTCACCCTGTCAGAGCCGATGATCGGTCCGGCAAACTCGGAATGTGTGGACAGCGCCATCAACATCGGCACCGGCGCCTGACAGGACACAATGATTTCAAAACCGATACGTATCAACATGGAGATGCGCCTTGCTTTCCGGGCTGACGCCCAAGATGGTAGATCCGGTAACAGCACAACGCCGACCAAAAGACCTGTCTAGAATGCGCGATGCGCTGAAAGGTTCCAGATGACGGCACTGATCTCAATCTCACACGTCACACGATACAGGTATGATCGTCCAGTTGAATTTGGGCAGCACCGGCTTTTGGTCAGGCCACGTGACGGGCATGATCTGCGTGTCATCGAGGCTCACCTCTTAATCACGCCGCCCGCGAAGCTGCATTGGCAGTTTGACGTGTTCGGCAATTCGGTCGCGCATGCGGTGTTTTCCGAACCGTCGGATGTGCTTGAAATCCGCAGTGATCTGTTGCTCAAACGGTATGCCGGAAGACCTGCGAGCCTGATATCCGACCGGAGCTTGCGTCTTATGCCGGTGGGCTACAGCGCAGATAATCTGGTTGATCTGGGTCCTTACATTCCGATGCGGTTTCCGCAAGAGCGGGAGTCGCTCGAGTTTTGGCTGAACGGTGCGTTTCTTAATCGGCCAAGCGAGGTTTTCCAGTTTCTCAGTGCCTTGAGCGCCACGATCCATGCGTCGTTCACGTATTCGCGGCGGGAAGAGCGCGGGACGCAAAGCGCGATGACGACCGTGAACCGGCAGACCGGAACGTGCCGCGACTTTGCGTTCCTTTTCATGGAGTGCGCGCGATATTTCGGGTTTGCCGCGCGGTTTGTCACCGGCTACTTGCATATGCAGGAAGATGGCGTGGACACTTTGCAAGGCGGAGGGTC
>JANMQE010000019.1:0-2143 GCA_031370195.1 Phyllobacteriaceae bacterium | reverse complement strand
CTGCGAGTGTCGAAAACATGAAAATCCACAAACGCTTCATGCCGCCATCCTTTGCGAAACGGCGGTCATGTCAGCACTGCCGCATACGTGCGCGGTCGCCGATGCTCGCGTAATTAAACTTCTACGGGAAAATTGCTAACGAAGCCTTGGCGTGCGCTTCTCAACGAAGGCGTCTATGCGCTCTTCTGTGTCTGGCTCCATCATGTTGCGCGCCATGACGTCCGAGGCAAAGGCGTAAGCGTCGGGCAGGGGCATGGTGCGCTGTTTCTGGAACATCGCCTTGCCATAGCGGACGGCTGTCGCGTCCTTGTGCAGGATTGTTTCGACCTTGGTTTGCACCGTCGCTTCCAAATCCGCGTCATCGACAGCCTGATTGATGAGGCCATAGGTTACGGCTGTCTCGGCGCTGATGAACTCGCCGGTTACCAGCATGTCGAATGCCTGTTTGGCTTGCACATTGCGCGACAGGGCGACGGCGGGGGTGGAGCAGAACAGGCCGACGTTTATTCCGGAGACGGCGAACCGCGCCGAGCGGGCGGCGATGGCGAGGTCGCAGCTGGCGACCAGCTGGCAGCCGGCGGCGGTGGCGATGCCGTGGACCTGTGCGATGACCGGGACTGGCAGGTTGACGATGGATTGCATGACATTTGAGCAGCGGGCGAACAGGTCCTGATAGTTGGCGATCTCCGGGCGGGTGCGCATTTCGGCTAGGTCATGACCGGCGCAGAAGGCTTTGCCCGAGCCGGAGATGACCACGCAGCGCGCTTCGGGGTCTGCGGCAATTGCGTCCAGCGCCTGTTGCAACGCGTCAAGCAGAACGCCGGACAGGGCGTTGAGCTTTTCCGGGCGGTTGAGGCGCAGGTGGGTGACACCGTTGTTTGATCTGTTGGTGACGAGCGGCGAGTGGGCAACGACTTGCTGGACGTTCATGGTTGGCTCCGCCGCACGCTGATGAAAGCGCAATGCTGTTGCTGACAATTTGACGCTTAGCGTGATTAAAGCAAGCTATGGGGCATTCTTCATCTCAATCCGGATGCCATGCAGGCTGGTCTGGGATGCGTTCAGAACGCGGCCAACCGGCTGTGGAGACATGTGCACGACAAGGCATCCCTGGCCATTCCAGGTCTCCAATGCCTTGATGACATCCCTGTTTGGCGGAAGTTGCGTGCCATCCGGGGCAATATCGTGAACTGGTGGTTGAATTTGGTCGAGGACAAAAATGGATGGCCAGCGATGATGATGGAGAGGTTCTTCGTCTTGCGGGGCCAACGTTACCTTAAGAACCCGCACTCTCTCATTCTCGAATAAAACCTTGTGATGCTTCGGGGCCGCTACAACGGCGTCAAATTCAGGATCCCAACTTGATGGATCCGATGCTGCGACAGTTTGCATGCTGGGCATAATGCACTCCTCCCATGATTCCACCATGATATTAAAGCCTGCATTTAGCCATCATCATACGCCGTTATGTCTGGCTTAGGAATGACCAAGCGAACGCAAACCGGCTATAACAGCGCAAAGCGATATCGAAGTGGTTTGGGCT
Organism: Phyllobacteriaceae bacterium; assembly: GCA_031370195.1. Lineage (GTDB taxonomy): Bacteria > Pseudomonadota > Alphaproteobacteria > Rhizobiales > Rhizobiaceae > JANMEX01. The sequence goes on along the minus strand of JANMQE010000019.1, from coordinate 600 downwards.
GGCTCCAGATGGTCAAAGCGGGTATACTTTGTCTTCTAGAGCCATAACGGCAGTGCGGGCGACAGATACATGAGCGCGTTTTCCGTCCGAGCGCATTTGATGCAGCATTCGAGCGCAATTCGCGCGGCAAAAAAGCGCTTGTGAATCGACAGGCCCGCCTCTATATACCTTCCATGAAACGCGGTGCGCGGGGCCAAGATTGGTGCCGCGCTCCTTTTTGTCTTGAAAAGAAACAAGCGATTCGGGTGGCGTTTACCCAGATCCGGCAGGCAATCGATGGCAAGCAAAACAAATCCGTTCACCTTCCTCCAGCAGGTTCGGGCCGAGACGGCCAAGGTGACATGGCCAAGCCGTCGCGAAACCATGATCTCGTCCGCACTGGTCGTGGGCATGGCCTTTATCGCCGCTTTATTCTTTTTTGTGTCAGACCAGCTGATGGCTCTTGCGGTTGAGCTCATCCTTGGTCTTGGCAAGTAAGTTATTGGGAATACGAGGTAATTTGATGGCGGCTCGCTGGTATATCGTCCACGCTTACTCGAATTTCGAGAAGAAGGTGGCCGAGTCTATCGAAGAGAAGGCAAAGCAAAAAGGCTTGTCGCA
>JANMQE010000018.1:0-4655 GCA_031370195.1 Phyllobacteriaceae bacterium | reverse complement strand
ATCCCTAGTTACTTCTTCCGGCTCATAAACGCCATGAACGCGTCACGCGCCTCATCAGAGCGCAGCCGCTGGCCGAATAGGGTGGCTTCTTCGTCAATGCGCGCAAGCACAGCGTCAGGGTTGCTTTTCATAAGCCCCTTTGACAGCCGCATCGCCTCCGGTGCGCGCGCGGCGAGGCGCTGTGCCAACGCAATCGTCTTTGCGTCAATCTCGTCTTCGCCGACAATGTCCCAGATCAGCCCGGCCTCCTTGGCTTGCGCAGCCGTGAACCCCTCGCCAAGCACCAGCATCGCAAACGCCCGCTGATGGCCCGCGATGGCTGGCATCAACAGGCTCGACCCTGCCTCCGGCACAAGTCCGAGGTCCACGAACGGCGTGCGGAAATGCGAGCGCGCGGTTGCCAGCGTCAGGTCACAGTGCAGATTGATCGTCGTGCCGATACCGATGGCCAGCCCGTCCACACCGCTGATGAAAGGCTTTTTGAGCCCGGCAATCGCGTGCAGAAAGCCGAACACCTCCTGCGTTTCGCCCGTGCCGCCCATCGCCGCTTGCAGGAAGTCCTGCAGATCATTGCCCGAAGAAAAAGCACCCGGTACGCCGAGGATCACATGGCAGCGGACGCTGTCATCCGCTTCGCCTGCCAGCAGCGTTTCAGACATTGCCGCATACATGGCGCGCGTGATGGCGTTCTTCTTGTCCGGACGGTTCATCCGGATGATGCTGACCGCGCCATCGCGGCTGATCTCAATGTGCTCGCTCATCATTCGTCCTGTCTTCAGTGCATGCCGAGCACAACGCCAGCCGCATCAAGCAGACTGTCGGCGCCGGTCGTCACCTTGTCGTTCAATGAACCTGTCTCGTTGAGCATATTCTCCGCATAGAAGCGGCAAAGCGCCATCCGGGCTGGATCATTGCCCGCCAGTGCCCCCTTGGCGAGATAGGCACCGCCGGCGGCAAGTGAAACCAAACGAAGGTATGGTGTTGCACCGGCAAGCGCCTGATTTGTCTCGCCCTGTGCGATCTTCAATTGCAAAAAGTCCGTCGCTGCAATCGCATCATCCAGCGCCCTTTCAAGCCGTTCCGCAGTTGACCCGAATTCCGGTTGATTGGACTTGCGCACGTCGTCAGCAATCCCGCGCAGCTCCTTGATGTAACCGGCCGCATGCCCGCCCGCTCCAAGCGGCAGCTTGCGCATCACAAGATCAATTGCCTGAATGCCGTTGGTGCCTTCATAGATGGGAGCAATACGCGCATCGCGCATGAACCTGGCCGCTCCGGTTTCTTCAATGAACCCCATGCCGCCATGCACCTGCACGCCAAGCGACGCGACTTCCATGCCGACATCGGTCGAAAACGCCTTGGCAAGGGGGGTCAGAAGGCTCGCCCGATCCGACCAGAATGCCGCTAGCTCGCCCTCTTCCGCGTGACTTTTGTCAATCGCATGTGCGCACGCATACGAAATCGCCCGCGCGGCCTGCGTCTGCGCCTTCATCGACATCAGCATGCGCTGCACATCCGGATGCTCGATGATCGGGCTCATCTGCGACCCCTTCGAGCCAACAGCGCGGCCCTGCCGCCGATCTTTGGCAAACGTTATTGCCTTCTGCGTTGCCCCTTCTGCAATCGACACGCCTTGCATGCCGACAGCCAGCCGGGCATTGTTCATCATCGTGAACATGGCATTCAGCCCGCGGTTCTCCTCGCCAACCAGCCACCCGATAGCGCCCGGCTCCATGCCGTCAGCCTTGCCATCGCCAAAGATCATCACACACGTCGGTGACGCGTGAATGCCAAGCTTGTGCTCGATGGACGCGCAGAACGCATCATTGCGTTTGCCCGGATTGCCATCAGCATCCGGCAGAAACTTCGGCACAACAAATAGCGAAATCCCCCTTGTGCCAGACGGCGCATCGGTGATCCGCGCCAACACCAGGTGAATGATGTTGCCGGACAGGTCGTGTTCGCCGAACGTAATGAAAATCTTCTGCCCGAATATCCTGAACGACCCGTCTGAATTCCGCTCGGCGCGCGTGCGCATTCCGCCCAGATCCGAGCCCGACGCCGGTTCGGTGAGGTTCATCGTCCCGGTCCATTCGCCGGAAATCATCTTGGGCAAATAGCGTTCTTTCAGCTCATCCGAAGCATGCGCATGCAGCGCCTCCACGGCGCCCATCGTCAGCGTCGGGCAGAGCCCGAATGCGAGCGAACAGCTGTTCCAGATTTCAAGCGCTGCCATGGATGCCGTCAGTGGCAATCCTTGCCCGCCATAGGCTTCCGGCGCGGCCACCGAGTTCCAGCCGCCGTCAACAAAACTCTGCCAAGCCTCTTTCCAGCCTGAAGGCATGGTCACGCTGCCATCAGAAAACTTGGCACCGGTCTTTTCGGCAGCAACGGCAACCGGCTCAATTTCATCGCCGGCAAGCCTCCCCGCCTCTTCAAGTATCGCTTGCAGGAGATCAGACGAGAAGTCGCCGAATTTGCCCTGCTCCATGTCAATGCCCATGCCTGTGACATTGACAATCGTGTGGACGATATCATCGACCGGGGCCTTGTACATTCAGCAGTCCTCCAACTGGGTTTCAGCTATCGAATTTTGACGTAAACGTCAACAATCAGCATGCCCTCCAGTGGCCGCATTGCGCAACTTTACCGGACATTAACCACAAGCGCCGATCATACCCCATTGTATGGAGTTATCGCGCGTCATGTTTGTATCAAGGTTTCTCCTTCGTTTTGTCACGATCCTGGTGCTCGCGCTTCCGCTCGCTTCACAGGCGCAAGCAGAGAACGTCTTTCGCCAGCCGTGGATATCAGGGAAACACGCTCTCGTCATCGACGCTTATGAGTATAACGAGCTGAATATCGCCGACATCGCGGCGGACAAACGTGTTGCCGGCTTCATCAACAAGGGTTCCGACGGCCTGCCACCGGTCTGGGGCTGCAAGACCGCGATGACGGAAGCTGAAAAGGACCTGTGCAAAAACGAATGGCGGCTTTACTCGGTTGCGCGCGAATTGTTCCATACCCGAAAGGAACTCGCCAAGGCGCTCGGCCTCAAATGGGGTTCCTATCACGTCGGCCGTCCAGGAAACGCCATCGACCAGGCCAATCACTTCATCGACTTTACAGATCCGCAAGCAGACGAACTGATCGCCATTGACATAGAAGACCTGTCATCGGGCAAATACATTTCGCTTGCCGATGCCGAACTGTTCGCTCGCCACATCTACCGCCGCCTCGGCCGCTACCCGCTCCTTTACGTCAACGATGACACCGTCAAGCACATCGCCCGCCAACGCTACGTCTATCCGCTCTTGTCACGGTTGCCGCTGTGGTACGCCCGCTACAAGCCGGAAATCGCAGGCAGTTTCCCGAAAGGCAATTGGGATGGCTACGCGCTTTGGCAGTTCGTCAGCCACCTCAACTGCGGCAAGCGCGCCTGCCCGCACCGCATTGAGGGCACCGGGAATGACATCGACATCAACGTCGCCAACATGGATGTGAAGGCTCTGAAGGCCGCCTGGCCGCTCGGAGGGCTTGTCAACACGAAAAACCCAAGGTCGAGCAAGGATTTCTCCAATGCCCTCGTCGCCTTGGCGATCAGCGCCCTCGATGATCTCGATCAACTGGCCAAGAGCTTTTGTTCGACGATCCCGCGCGCAGTCTCCACAGCTTTCGCAAACACCATTGCGGCGCAAGGCATTGACCCGATTGTAACCGCGACAATCGAGTTCGACCGGCCAACCGGCCGCGCGGACTGACCCTAGCGTTCCCGCGCGATCTCACGCCAGCCAATGTCGGTCCGGCAGAAACCCTCCGGCCAGTCGATCTCATCGACGCCCGCATAGGCCCGTTCTTGCGCATCGCGCACGGTCGAACCGGTTGCTGTTACATTCAAGACCCGTCCCCCGGAAGCAACAATCTCGCCGCCCTCCAAAGCGGTTCCGGCATGAAACACCTTCACTTGCGCCTGCAAATCAGCCGCGCCGATGCCGCGAATGACCGTGCCTTTGAGCGGCGTTTCCGGATAACCATCCGCCGCTATCACCACCGTCAGAGCCTTGTCAGCGGACCAGCGCGGAGCGAAGCCGTCCAGATCGCCCTCTGCCGCCGCGAACAAGATTGCTAGCAGATCGTCCTTCATCCGCATCATCAGCACTTGGCATTCCGGATCACCGAACCGCGTGTTGTATTCAATCAGCTTCGGCCCGTCCCGTGTCAGCATCAACCCGGCAAACAGCACACCTGAGAATGGGCAGCCCTTCTCAGCCATGCCACGCATTGTGGGATCAATGATCTCCCGCATGATCTGCGCGCTCATTTCTTGCGTGACAATTGACGCCGGCGAGTATGCACCCATTCCGCCGGTGTTCGGCCCCTCGTCACCGTCGCCCACACGCTTGTGGTCCTGCGCCGTGCCGAACGGGAGCGCCATCTTGCCATCGCACAGACAAAAGAAGCTCACTTCCTCGCCTTCAAGAAACTCCTCGACCACCACTTCCGCACCCGCAGCACCAAAAGCGCCCTCAAAGCAGGCGTCAACCGCGTCCAGCGCCTCCTGCAGCTTCATCGCGACAACCACGCCCTTGCCCGCCGCGATCCCGTCCGCTTTGATCACAATCGGCGCGCCGCACTGGCGCACGTAGGCCTTCGCT
>JANMQE010000802.1:0-1630 GCA_031370195.1 Phyllobacteriaceae bacterium | reverse complement strand
AAACCGGCTTGAAATTTTCTTGAAAGTTTTCTAAAGACTTTCAAGACTTTAGTGCCCAAATCACATAGGGTGAGACGTGTTAAGGAGTCACAAACAGTTAACTCTGCTACGAGAAGTTTACGCTCGCTCGACTGTCGCTATCAGTTCAAACTTTCCGCGATAAAGAATCAAGGAGCGCATTTTGACAATGAGGTGATCTCAAAAGTCGAAAAAATTGATAATTCAGGCGTAAAATCAAGAATTCCACGATGAAAAATCTGGAGTTCGTGACAAGCGCCTATGAAATTGCCCTTACATTCACTACCTCGCAAAGCGTATCGTTCTGACTTGAGTGACGTTCAATGGAAAAGAATCAAATGTCTGTTGCCAAAACCAAAACGACTTGGGCGACCTCGTAGCGATGATCGTGAAATCATCAATGGTATTCTTTATGTACTGAACATCGGTTGCCGTTGGGAGGATATGCCTCACGATATTGCCGCCTCTTATCAGACTAGCCATCGCCGTTTGCAGGATTGCCAACGGCGTCGCGTGTGGCAAAAATCTTGGGCGACTTAATGAAAGAAGCGGATCGCAAGGGACTCATCAACCTCAAGAATGCATATCACGATGCGAGCGTGGTGAAGACTAAAAGGGGGCTAAAAGCCAAGTAGGTTTTTCAGGAAAGCACCATGTTAATGGGCTCAAACGCCATTTGGTGATTGATGCAAATGGCAATCCCTTGAACTTCACCTTAAGCAAAGCGAACCGCAACGACCAGATCAATCTGCTAGAGACCATTGATGGCACCAAGATCGGGAAGCGTCGTCGTCGCCCCAAACGCTTAGGCTTAGACAAAGGTTATGACAGCGATGAGTTACGCGCAGAGTTGCGTCGCCGTCAGATCGTCCCGATTGATTCTTATCGCCGCAACCGCAAGATTGATCCAGCTACTTTGCCTGTGAAAGAGCGACACGGGAAACGTTATTGTCGTCAGCGATGGAAAGTTGAACGCTCCTTTGCTTGGGTCAATCGCTTTCGTCGTTTAGATCGCTTTCTCGAAGTTAGTCAAAGAGCGTATCGGGCTTTCGTTCGAGTCTTTTTTATCAAGCACTACTTAGACCTAATGTTTTAGGGCTTTTTAGATTTTTGAGATCACCTCGTTGTGTTTGACGGAGGCTTCGCGCCACGACTTGCCCGTAGTCAAAGAGCAGGTAATTGAGCCGTTGCCGGGCACGCTTTTTGGTGACAAGGCTTATTGCGATCAAGCCACCGAAAAACATCTGGAAGCGCAGGGCACGGCGTTATGTACGCCTGACAAAAAAGAGAAAGGACAAACGGTTTACCCCGTAGGGCATAGCGGATTTTGGTCACGCTTCGTCTCTGCCATGCGTCAACCCATCGAGTCTTTCTTCAATTGGTTGAACGAAAAAACCGCAATTCAGAATGCGTCGAAGGTGCGTTCCAGCGATGGTTTGATGGTTCATTGCTATGGAAAGCTCACTCTCGCATTCTATTTGCTCTGTTTTTACCCTTGATTCGCATAACAGACAAACGATTAGGGCTCGGAGACCTGTGTCCTTCTCCATAGTGATATCTCTCCTCAAGTGAAATTGAATTGTGAAAGGTATTGCTTCAGTAGGGGAGGGAT
>JANMQE010000795.1:0-4512 GCA_031370195.1 Phyllobacteriaceae bacterium | reverse complement strand
CGACACGCTCGCCTCACGCAAGCGCAAGGCGCTGCGCAAGGAACGCGAGGCCGCCTACACCAATGGCATCACGGTAGAGCGGCTGACAGGCAATGATTTGACCGAGTCCGTCTGGGACCAATTCTACAAATTCTACATGGATACTGGCAGCCGCAAATGGGGGCGGCCTTACCTAACGCGCAAATTCTTCTCGCTGATCGGCGAGACCATGCCCGATGACATCCTGATCATCATGGCCAAGCGCAACGGGCGCTACATTGCAGGCGCGATCAATTTCATCGGCGGCGGGCGGATTTACGGGCGCAACTGGGGTTGCATTGAGGACCATCCGTTCCTGCATTTCGAGGTCTGCTACCATCAGGCCATCGACCATGCGATTGCGCACGGTTTGAAGGTGGTCGAGGCTGGCGCGCAAGGCGAACACAAGCTGGCGCGGGGCTATGTGCCGGTGACGACCCATTCAGCCCACTACATCCGCCACGACGGACTGCGCCGCGCGGTCGCCGATTATCTTGAGCATGAGCGCGCCGAAGTCGCCCGCGCCGCCGAATATCTGACCGAACTTGCGCCGTTCCGCAAAGGTCCGCTGTTGACAGGTGGCCAAGAGCAGGAAGAGTAAGCGGACTGATTTGGGAGTTAGGCACCATGCCCGCTTATGACAACACAAACATCTTCGCCCGCGTCCTGCGCGGGGAAATCCCCAGCCAGAAAGTGCATGAAGACGAGCATGTTCTGGCAATCATGGATGTCATGCCGCAAGCCGACGGCCATGTGCTGGTCATCCCGAAGAAAGCATCGCGCAATCTTCTTGATGCCGACCCTGCCATCCTCGGTGCCGCAATGGCGGTCGTCCAGAAAATCAGCAATGCTTCGATGAAGGCCTTCAATGCCGATGGCATCATGCTGGTGCAATACAATGAAGCACCTGCCGGGCAGAGCGTGTTTCACCTGCACTTTCACGTCATCCCGCGCCATGAAGGCGTGCCTCTGCGCGGTCACTCCGGCAAGATGGAAGACGCGACCGTGATTGCTGCTAACGCAGTGAAAATCCGCGCTGCGCTTCAGGCTGTCTGAGGGTTGGCTGGTTCCGGATACCGCCGGTCGGCCTGTTTCAGCGCCATGCGGGACAGTGCCAACGCAAAGGCAAACGTCGCCACTCCACCAATCAAGTCGACCAGATGATGGCCGCCATGAACGAGGATTGCCGGTATCATTACCAGATTGAGCGCGATGAACAACGGCATCACATATTTGAACCGCGCCATGAACCAGACCGACAGGCACGCCATCACCGTATGGAATGACGGAAACGCGATCAGACCCAACACTTCCTTCGGCGTGATGTAGGTCACGCCCTCGCTTGCCAGCCGGTTCAGCTCCGCACCATATGCCGGGCCAACGACCGTCGGCATGTTGGCCAGCACCGCATCCGGCAACACGTCAAACGCGGCAGGGCCGGATGACGGCAACAACCCCCAGAATCCGATGGTGATCAGCGCGGCAATCAGGCCGGTCAACAGAAAGCTGTGCAGCGCTTCCTTCTGGCGGGTAAAGCCGAGAACGAGGATGACAATGATCAGCTGCGGCATCGAGCTCAGGTAAACGTAGCGCGTCAGCGTGCCGAACCATGGGTGGTCAGAAACGAACGTCACAAACCCGACCCAGCTGAAGCCCAGCGCCGCGTCGGCCTGCATCAGAACCGGATCAATCCGCCCGCCCGCGATTGGCAAAAGCAGATAGTTGAACACCGAGCCGACAATCGTGAACGTGATGAACAGACCCGCGGCAGTCGTCGCCAGCGCAATGCCCTCATTGTGCCGGAAGCGGCGGTAAAACTGCCCGATGGCCACCGCCGTGCCGCCCGTCATCAGCGCGCTGATATAGCCGATCACATCAATATCAACATGTTTGAAGGCCAACAGCGCGGCATCAAGCGTTGCAAGCGCAAGGATGATCGTGATGGCAAAGCGTTCGGCTGGCAGGAAGCGCATGATTTGTCTCTGGATACAGTTGCCGCAGTCATAGCCGAAGTGCTTTAATTTTCAGCTAAGCGCCGGTCATCAATATTCCGCCAATCAGCACAGCCTCCGCGCCTAGAACGCCCGCATAAACCTTCTTGCCTGTGCCCAGATACGCCGCAAACCCGGCAGCCGCCGCGCCAATGCGCAGCCACACCGGCGTCAGCGCCAGCGCGCCTTCCGGATAAAGGATCAGCTTGGCAATCACTGCCGCCACCAGCGCCGTCGCCAAAGCGCGGACGAACACCAGAATTTCGGCGCTTTCATCGACATGCCCTGCGAAATACACACCAAGAAACCGCCACATATCCGTCGCCACGGAGCCTGCCAGAAAAATGAACAGGTAGGGCCACCATGCAGCATCAATCGACTGAAACGTCATGGCCGCACTGCGCCCTTCCGGCGGCCTGTAAGATATGCCAAGACACCGCCAACCAGCCCGGTCGCCAGTATATCGCCCTGCGGCAGCACCACATGAAACAACGGCGTCAGCACAAGCCCGAAAGCCATCGCATAATGACCGGCCCGCTCCCGCGCCGAGCCCCAAAGCGAGCACAGAAAATAGAGCGGCGTGACAAATATCAGTGCCGCCGAGGCAAGCGGCGGCAGGCTGTCGCCCACTTTGAACAGCAGGAACACCACACACAGGTTTGATGACATCAGCACGGACGCGATACCGGCAAAGTACGCTGTCCGGTAAGCGCGCGGCACAGTCTTGAATGTCTCCATCGACATCACCCAAGCGGTCACCGCGATGAAATGCGACAGCGCATAGAGCACGAATTTTGACGTAGTCTTCGCGCGCATTTCAGGCACCAGCGCCACCGTCATCGGCATCAGCCGCACCGCCGACAGCGACACGGCGATAAACGCGCCAACCAGCGACGACTTGGCCAGAATCGCGCCGATCAGCACCACCTTTGACGGCAGCGCCCATATCGTCAGCACCATGAATTCTGTCTGCCAGACGCTGAACCCCGCATCCCGCGCCAAGCCCGAGAAGCCGGTAAATGCACCCATCAGGATCAGCGCCGGCACAGAGAACAGCCTCGCCAACCCGCGCCTGTACCAATGCCACGCTTGAGATTGCCGGTAGGGTTCATTCGTGTCTTGCATGCATCCGGATTAGCTTTTGGGCGACACTCGTTCAACTGTTCATTTGTCTGATGACATGGCGTATTCGCTAGCCTAATGACCATCTGTAACGATGCAAACGCAGGAGAGCCGTCATGAATCCCGATCACACACCGGACCAACTGGTTGACGCGATGACGCTGGCTGAGCAGGTTGCGCTCCTTTCCGGTCAGGATTTCTGGTCCGTTGCCCCCAATGCCCGCATCGGCATCGGCACTTTGCGCGTCACAGACGGTCCCAACGGCGCGCGCGGTGGCGGCTCGCTCATCGGCGGCGTCAAGTCCGCAGCATTCCCGGTCGGCATCGCTCTTGGCGCGACTTGGAATCCGGGATTGGTGCGGGAAATCGGCGAAGCCTTGGCAGATGAAGTCAAATCAAAAGGCGCGCATGCACTGCTCGCTCCCACCGTCAATATCCACCGCTCCGTCACCAACGGCCGCAATTTTGAATGCTATTCCGAAGATCCGCTGCTGACCGGAACATTGGCCGTCGCCTATATTCACGGTCTGCAAAGCAAGGGCGTCTCAGCGACAATCAAACATTTTGTGGGCAACGAAAGCGAAATCCAGCGCACCACCATCAGCTCGCAGATCGACGAACGATCCTTGCGCGAGATTTATCTCCTGCCTTTCGAAATGGCCGTAAAACAGGGCGGCACCTGGGGCGTCATGTCGTCCTACAACAGACTGAACGGCACTTACACTGCTGAAAACCACTGGCTGCTGACTGAGGTGCTGCGCGGCGAGTGGGGCTACGACGGCGTAGTCATGTCGGACTGGTTCGGTTCACGCTCAACAGCGCCAACACTGAATGCCGGACTTGACCTCGAAATGCCCGGCCCCACCAGAGATCGCGGCGACAAACTCATTGCAGCCGTCGCCGCCGGTGAGGTCGCGGCGGAAACCGTGCGCACCCGCGCGCTCACCATGCTGCGCCTCATGCAGCGGACGGGTTCGCTTTCGGATCATCGCCCGCACACCGAAAAGGCCAACGACCGTCCGGAACACCGCGCCCTGATCCGCCGCGCCGGGTCCGAAGGCACTGTTTTGTTGAAGAATTCCGGCATCCTGCCTCTCGACAAACACGCGGGCCAGACCATCGCAGTCATCGGCCCAAATGCGAAAGTCGCGCAAATCATGGGCGGCGGCTCTGCCCAGCTCAACGCGCATTATCGTGTCAGCCCGTGGGATGGCCTCGTCAACGCGCTTGGCAACGACACTCTGTTGACCTTTTCGGAAGGTGCCGCAAACCGCCGGTTCGAACCCTTGCTCGAAGGCACATTCCGCGCCGATTACTTTGCCTCGACAGACCTGTCCGGCCCGATTGCCCACACGGAAACGATTGAAAATATCCAGGCCTT